>CANRDA010000060.1 GCA_947629285.1 uncultured Bacilli bacterium | reverse complement strand
TAAAATATTGTACTCCCGATATAATAGAAAGTATGGTTGCAACAAACAATAATACCTTAGCTATTGATATATTCCATAATTCAAATGGTAAATTATAAAAGAGTGTTAATACAATACCAACCATTAAACAAGCAGTTTTAATCTTACCTGATTTAATTGCTGCAACTACTTTCCCCTTACTTGCAGCAAGCATCTTTATAGAATTAACCACACTATCTCTTATTATTATAACGACAGGTATTATAGGATGTATAAATCCTTGTGCAGACAATATTATCAATGTAGAATTTACAAGTATTTTATCTGCAATCGCATCTACTAATTTACCAAAATCAGTAATTAAATTATATTTTCTAGCTATATATCCATCTAAAAAATCAGTTATTGAAGCTAAAATGAATAATACTCCTGCTATTATATATTTTAAATCTACTACTATCATTTCATTTATAAATAATTTAGGTATTTCAATTCCAAATATAGCTTTAGTATAACTACCACCAAGTAAAATTATTATTATAATAATAGACATTATTATTCTAGTAATCGTCAATTTATTAGGTAAATTCATAAAACTCAAATCCTTCCATAACTATTGTCTTTGATACTTCATCATCCTTCTTAGTAACTAATAAAATTATTACATAAATTATTATTATTAACGTTACAGCAACAGCACCTATTATTAAAAATTTAGGTATAGAGCGTTGCTGTTGTTTTTCAATTGTGTAAGGGGAAGAAATTTTGACTGTTTTTAATTTTTTTTCTTTTTTTCTTTGTTCTTTTTCAGCTTTTTTTATATCATCAATAGATATTTTAGAAGTAAAATCAAATAAATATTCATTAAATTCCTCAACCATTTCATCATAGTCTAAGCCTAAATATTTAGAATAATTTTTTATAAACATTTTTAGATAAAAAACATCTTTAAATGCTTCTCTATTTCCTGATTCTATATCTTCAATTTGTGATGGTCTAAGTTTTAAATCTTGTGATGCTTCTTCTATTGTTATTCCCATAGATTCACGGGTCTCTTTTAACTTTTCACCTATTTCTTTCATACATTCCTCAATTCTAAAAATAAAATAATATTTATAAGCCATGTTCTGTACTTCATAAGAAGCGACAAATATTTATCTACCAAAAGGTCCCAGGATCAGTTCTTATTCCTTACCCGAGTTCCCCTACCAAATTTGGGTTTCTCACTCGTTGGGTTTACCACGTTCCACTTCCACCATTTCTAGTTTCATCGTCACTTTGGCACTTTTATACTTAATCTGACCATATCATAGACTTAGGTCATTTCAGAGCCGTTAGTTAAAAAACTACCTAAGGTTATTTTTTCCCTTAGAACGAACACTATAGTCATCACAGACTATGTGAGCATGGACTTTCCTCTACGTTATAAAAACGCAGCATTTGTCAAATATTATTCTTTTCCATATATTATTTTTTCTAGCTTAGAAATTCTTCTTAGCATATCGGCATTAGAGGTATTTCCACTTGTTTCAGAATCAGCTAAAACATCTATCTTTGTTTTTAAATTTCTAACTTCTTGTTTTAAACTTATATTATCTTCCACAAGTTGTTTCTTTTCTCTTTCTAAATCTCGTATTATTGAATTATATTCTTCATAATCTTTAATAATCAAGTCTAAAAATTTATCTACTTCTTGTGGTCTATATCCCCTAGTATCAATTTTAAAATCTTTTTCTAATATATCACGACTAGTTAGTACTATACGCTCTTGGTACATAAATCCCACCTCAACTTTATCCAAAATAATTATCTCAAAAAAAACATATTTTGTCAATCGTATATAAAAACTACCTACCATTTATCTGGTAAGTAGAAAGTTTTATATAACTTACATCATTTATCATATTGTTAAACACATTTTCAATATGAGAATTAGTATTCATATCCTCACCTCGTTTATATAGTAACACTCTTTAAATATTTTGTCTTCTGATTCGACAAAACTAGCTAAAAATATATTTATATATAGAAAAAAAGGAATTTTAATCTTCCTTTAGTTTTTTAAGCACAGTGTACAAATAAAATTTATTAAAAATTAAGTATAAATTATTTTTAAGTTTCATAATTACATTAATCCATTATTTATTCTTTTAACTATAACTATTATAGAAAGTACTATAACATATAAAAGTATAGTAAGTATTAAATAATATTGATGATGTTTATAACTTTTTAATTTATCTATATAATTATCTTTATACTTTTTCTTTATTCTTTTTATTTTATTTTTATCTAGTGATAAACATATCGTATTAGAAAATATTACATAAAATAATCTATTTATTAATATTATGAAAATTGTTTGAAATGGTGTATTAAACATATTAATTGTAACTATATTAATAGCATCAAAAAATTGAAATGCATAAGTAAAATAAATATAATCGAATAATACTGAGAAAGTACCTAAGAAGAAATGTCCCATATATGAAAAATATAAAGGTCCAAGTATAGTTACTAAAAATAAATTCTTATTTCTACTTATCTTACCAAAATCTTTATTAAATAATTTTAATTCCAAATTTATATCAGTACTTTTATCTTGTATTCTATTTCCATTTATTAAATAACCACATTTTGTACAACAACCATCAACTATACTCCCACCACATTTAATACAAATCATATTAACCACCTTTTAATTACTTGTGTATATATAATTAAATAAGATAAAGCAAATGTAAACGCACCTATAACATCTGTAAAGAAATGTACACCTAAATATACCCTACTAAATCCTACAACAAATATTATAAGTGAAAATAAAGATATATATAATATCTTACTTTTTTTATTTAATTTAGATATATATATTAAATAAATTATAAATCCATAAAAAGCCATTACTGTAAGTGAATGTCCTGATGGAAAACTATAACCAGTTTCTTCTATTAAGTTTATATCTATAGGTCTTGAGCGAGTAAATATACTTTTAAGTATCAACTGAAATATTGTTATAGTTATTAAATTTATAGACATAAAAAGTCCGTATCTTTTATTTTTATAAAATATTAATACTATAATAACTACACTTATTACTATTAACGCACTACCTAAATTAGTAAGTAATTTAACATTATTAGTTAAATTATTACTTATATATTTAGATATAAAACCATAAATAGTTGAATCTATATGTATATCATTTCTAGTTAGTACTAGTATAGAAAGTACTATAAAAATAGCAAATGATAATAAGCATACTATCCATTTTAAATACTTTTTCAATCTATCACCTACTCGAATAAAAATATCTTATGTATAAATCTATTTATAAAACCTATTCTAGTTATAAAATACATAATACTAGCCCCAAATACATTCAATATAAGGTCATCTATATCTAGTGAACCCGACATAGTTACAAACTGTAAAAGTTCTATTATAATTACTATTACTATCATAGTGAAAAGAAAATGTATATACTTATTCATATACTTAAATATAAGTGGCAGAAAAATGGAAAAAGGCATAAACGCAAATAAATTACCTATTACATTTATAGTAAAATCTTTAAGTGTTACTACCCCATTCAAATATCCATTTATAAATAATTTTATAGTGTGGAAAGGAACTATATTAAATGATGTTTTAAGATACATATCAAGTAATTCATTATCCCAATCTATTATAACAAAACCTTGTCTACCAAATATTTCATCAAAGAGTGTTAATGTTGAAATAGTTATTACATATATTAAAAAATATATTACTAGATTTATTTTTAATATTTTTTTAGTAAAATTTAGTTTCTTTACAAGTATATATCCACCTATATATATAAATATACAAACAAGTAAAAGTAAAATAAGTCTTACATCAGTACTTAAATATATATTTGAATGTATCCTTGCTCTTATACAAAATAGTAAAATAAAAAGTGATACTAAATAAAAGAATACAGTTAAATATTTATATATTTTATCTTTCACTTTATCACCCTATTAAAATTATATCATACTTATTATAATTTTACTATTTTATTTTTATTTCTGTGTAAACGAACAAAAGTGCAAAAGAATTTGCAAATTTTTTTGTTTTTTTAAATTTTATTTCATTAAATTCTTAACTTTATTAAAAAGCATTTGATTAGCTTTATCAAGTGACATATTCCCTATTTTAAAAGGCTTACCGTATCTAATAGTTAAATTCTTGCTTCTAAATTTATAATCACCTGTTATTCCAAATGGGACTATATAAGAATCAGTTTTACTTGCTAAACTCACTGCTCCATATTTAAATGGAAGTAATATATCTTTAGTTCTATTTCTAGTACCTTCAGGAAATATCCCTATCGCACCACCATCATTTAATACTTCTATTGCCTTAGTTTTTGCAAGTTCATCTTTAGAGGTTCTATCTACACTTATACATCCAGTATTTTTAAAAAACCATGCTGTAGATTTTTTATCAAAATACTCTTTTTTAGCCATATAATGTATTCCTCTTTTTGTAGATATTATAGTTAAACATTGGTCATATAAATGTTTATGATTACCTGCAATAATAATACTTCCACTTTTAGGTATAAACTCTTTACCTATTACTTTTGGATTATAATATAATCTAAATATAGGTCCAAGTATAAATCTACCTATATAGTATAAAGTGGGAACTTTTCTATTCATCATCCGCACCTATATCACTTTGTAACTTTTTAAAGTCTACTTTACCTAATTTAGTTTTAGGTAAACTTTTTCTAAATACAAACTCATAAGGTACCATATATTTAGCAAGATTCTTTCTAGCATAATCTCTTATCTCTGCTTTTACAAATAAACCCTTATACCCTTCTTTTAAGACTATAAATGCTTTAGGTACTTCTTGCTTATATGGGTGTGGTATTCCTACTACTGTACACTGTAAAACAGCAGGATGAGATTCTATAACCTCTTCTATATGTGATGGATAAACGTTATATCCACTTGATACAATCATTCTTTTTAATCTACCGCTATAGAATATAAAGCCATCTTTATCCATATATCCTAAGTCACCTGTATGTAGCCAAACATGACCATCATCGTGAATTTGAAGTGCATCATTAGTCTCACTTTCGTTG
>CANRDA010000059.1 GCA_947629285.1 uncultured Bacilli bacterium | reverse complement strand
GAATTAGGCACAAAGGGATTAAACTGTAAAACGCTAACTTTGTTTCCACTAGCAATCCATGGTTCAAACGCGGGGGCTACTATAACAATACGTCCAAGGCGGGCATGTTCTACTTCAGCGGTGGAAGAGGCGATAGATACAGTGACTATTCATTCCGTGTAGTTCTTTCTCCAACTACATAAAACTTTGCTTAAGTATAAATTAATAAAAGACTGTGTAATGCACAGTTTTTATTGCATTTTATTCTTATGTATGTTAGAATGGTATATGTTTTGCAAAGGAGATAGTCTAAAAATATATTAAAAATTTCATGACTATGTGTGCTTTGAATAAATGGAAGGAATGATTGATTTATATGAAAAAAACAAAAATAATATGTAGTATAGGACCTGCTAGTAATAAATATGAAGTAATGAAATCTATGATAGAAAATGGAATGAATGTCGCACGTATTAATTTTACTCATGCAACTGAATCTGAAACAAAAAATGTTATTGATTTAGTACACAAAATTAATAAAGAGTTAAAAACTAATGTTGGAATATTATATGACACAAAAGGTCCAGATTTTAGAACTGGTAATGTTAAAGAAGATATTTTATTAAAAGAAGGAAATACTATAAGACTTGTTAAGGATGATATAATAGGTACTAGTGAAGCTATAACAGTAAATTATAAAGATGCACTAGATAGAATAAATATAAATGATATTATATTACTTGAAGATGGTCTTATGAAATTATTAGTAGTAGATAAAGATTCTAAAGGACTTACTTGTAGTATTGTAGTAGGTGGAATTTTAGGAAGTAAAAAGGGTATAAATGTACCTGGCGTTAATCTTGAAATGCCTTTTATAAGTGAAGATGATAAAAAAGATATAATATATGCTGCTCATCATGATGGAGATTTTTTAGCTTTATCTTTTGTATCAAGTAAAGAGGATATATTAGCAGTAAAAGAAATATTAAAAAATGAAAATAGTGATATGTTAATAATATCTAAAATTGAAAGTAATACTGCTTTATCTAATTTAGATGATATTATAAAGTATAGTGATGGTATAATGGTTGCTCGTGGTGATTTAGGTGTAGAAGTACCTATGAGAGAACTTCCAATAATACAAAAGCAAATAATAAGTAAATGTAGAAAATCAGGTAAATTTTGTATAGTTGCAACTGAGATGCTTGCAAGTATGTATACAAGTGCTCGTCCTACGAGAGCTGAGGTTACAGATATTGCAAATGCTGTACTAGATGGAACGGATGCTGTAATGTTAAGTGGAGAGACTACCACAGGTAAATATCCTATAGATGCAGTTAAATATATGTCTGAAATAGTTGAAAATACTGAAAAATATATAGACTATGAGAATGTAGTTAAACCTGAATATGAAGCAGATATAACTGACACTATCGCTAGAAGTGTAGTAGATGCATCAAATATGTTAGAAGTTAAAGTAATAGTTGCAGCTACGATATCAGGTTTTACCGCACAAAAAATAAGTAATTTAAGACCAAAAACAATAATTCTTGCTGCTTGTCCTAAAGAGAAAGTCGCACATCAGTTATCCTTAAGATTTGGTGTTTATTCTACACTTCTTCCAGTATATGAAAGTACTGATAAATTAATTGAAGAAGCAATAGTAAAGACAAAAGAATTTATTAATTTAAAAGAAAATGATTTAATAGTTATAACAGGTGGATTTCCAAATAACGCACCAGTTAAGAGAACTAATTTCTTGAAAATTGAAAGAATATAAAAAAAATTAAATTCATATGTTTTATTGGTGATACCATGAAACATATATTTATCTCACTTACAACAAAACTTTTAATAACAGCAATAATTACTTTAATAGTTTTAATAATAATAAAATCTAGTAGTAGCTTTAAGAATACTTTTTATAAACAAGTATATGGAACTAATATATCTTTTACTGAGTTAAAAAAACTATATAATAAATATATAGGAGATTCTAGTATACTTGATAGTATTGTTAAAGATGAAGCTGTATTTAGTGAAAAATTAACTTATAGTAAAACTGAAAAGTATTTAGATGGGGTAAATCTTACTGTAACTACTAACTATCTTGTTCCAATAGAAGAGAGTGGTATTGTAGTATTTATTGGAGAAAAAGATGGGTATAATAATACAGTAATAATACAAAGAATAGATGGTATTGATGAGTGGTACGGAAATATAGAAAATGTAAATGTAAAGTTATATGACTATGTAAAAAAAGGTACTTTACTAGGTGAAGCTAATAATAACTTATACTTAGTTTATAAAAAAGATGGGAATGTACTAAATTATGAAGAATATCTTAAGTAAAATGTATGTACACCCTCTTTTTTTAGTATGTACATTAATATTTATATCTATTGGATACTTTAGATTCTTAAGTTATTTTATGTTACTTATATTAATACATGAACTAGGACATATTATAGTATCTATAATATTCAAATGGAATATAGAAAAAATAATAATACTACCTTTTGGAGGTTTAACTAAATATAATGAAAAAATAAATAGACCTTTAATAGAAGAGTTTTTAATATCTATAGCGGGTATCTTATTTCAAATGATTTTTTTCTATTTATTTAAAAATATAATAGAATATAAGTATTTTAGTTTTATAAACTATTTTATAATTATATTTAATCTAATACCTATATATCCCTTGGATGGCTCTAAAATACTAAATGTAATACTCAATAAAATAACAAGTTTTAAAAATAGTATTTTACTAACTATTATAATATCTTATATATTTATAATAATCTTATCTATAATGTTTGTTAGAATAAATAAATTATTTATATTGATACTGTTATTTCTATTAATAGAAGTAAATAAACTATATAAAGAAAGAAAAGAACTATTTAATAAATTTTTACTCGAAAGATACTTAATAGAGTTTAAATTTAAACACGAAAAAACAATAGATAACGTATCAAAAATGAAAAAAGATTATAGACATTTATTTCATATAGATAAGAACTATGTAACTGAAAAGTATTTTTTGAAGAAAATGTTTGACATTAAACATAATTTATGATATGATTTTAAGCGTGTAGGGCCTCACTCTACAACCACACAGAAAAGGTTTAAAACGTAAGTGCCTTAATGGTGAGTCTGAGATTTAAAGGAGGTAAAATATGAAAGCAGTTATAGAAACTGGTGGAAAACAATACTATGTTGAAGAAGGTTCAGTTATCTACGTTGAAAAGTTAGATGCAAAAGAAAACGATAAAGTTAAATTCGATAAAGTCTTAATGGCTAATGGAGTTTGCGGAACGCCTACTTTAACTGGTGCGTATGTTGAAGGTGAAGTTGTTAAAAATGGTAAAAATAAAAAGATTATAGTTTATAAATATAATCAAAAGAAGAATTACCACAGAACTCAAGGACATCGTCAACCATATACTAAAGTTGAAATCAAAAAAATAGTGGTAAAATAAAATGATAACAATAGAAGTTAAAAAAAAAGATAATGTTATAAATTATGTTAAAATAAAAGGGCACTCAGGATATAGTGAAAAAGGATATGATATCGTGTGTGCGAGTGTATCTTCTATTGCAATAACTACTGTTAATGCAATTGTAAGATTAGATGATAAAGCAATTCAATATAGTGAGGATGATGGATTGCTTGAGATAAATATATTAAAAAGTAGTGATACTATAAATACTTTAATATTAAATATGATTAATTTATTTGAAGAATTAAGAAAAGATTACAAAGAATATATAAAAATTAGATAGGGAGGTGTTCATCGATGAAATTGATGACATTAAATATCCAATTATTCGCACATAAAAAAGGTCAAGGTTCTACAAAGAATGGTAGAGATTCTGCAGGTAGAAGATTAGGAGCTAAAGCTAGTGACGGTGAATATGTAACTGGTGGCTCTATTATATATAGACAAAGAGGAACTAGAGTTTATCCAGGTGTTAATGCTGGAATAGGTTCTGATGATACTGTTTATGCTAAAATAAGCGGATATGTAAAATATGAACGTTTAGGTAAAGATAAAAAACAAGTTAGTGTATATGAGACTATTTAATAGTCTTTTCTTTGATTATGGGGTGGTTTAATGCAAAGAAAAATGTTACATATAAAACAAAAAGAAAATAGACTAAAAGAAATAAAAGAAAAAATATTAAAGAGAAATCCTAAAAATGTTTTTGAATATATGAGCATTGTTAATTCCGTAACTCTTTCAAGAAAACATGAAAGTCGTAAAAGAGTTATAATGATGAGGGAAGATTTAAAAAAATTAAAATTGCAAGAAAAAATATAACGCAAAGTGAAAAAAAGAAAATATTAAACAAATATTATAAGACATTAAATTAGTTTGACAATCATAAATAAATATTATATAATGAATATGTCAAGGAAACCTTGCATAAAATAAAAAGGAACACTTAATATTGTCATGTTGAGTGCTACCTAAAAATAATTTAGTTATCACCTAACAAAAGTTAGGTGATTTCTTTTATATTAATATTACAAATAGCAATACTATAAGTAAAAGAATGATAATAAGTAAAGTAGCGATTAAAAAATCTTTTTTACCCATAATATCACCTCCAGTTTAAAAACTTGAGGTATCACCCAACTATTAAATGTTCCAAAAGTATTATATCAAATATATGTACTAACAATCAATATAAAAGTAAAAAACAAGTTAGTGTTAGACTATTTAATAGTCTTTTTAACTTGTTTAACAATTATAGATAAATATTATATAATGAATATATAAAATTGATATATCAGATTTTGTTTTATTTTGTAATAGTAAGGTGTTATTTGTAGATAGAAAAAAACTCATTAGAGTTTTTTTGCATTGTTTAAAATTAACTATGCATAATAAATTAATGTAAAGGAATACTATTTTCATCATAACCGCATAGATAGTCAAGTGAAATATTAAATTTTAAACATATTTGATAAGCGAATGAGGTTAGTATTAAAGTTTTACCTTTCTCGTAAGCACATATAGTTGATTGAGTTGTATTTAATATTTCTGATAATTGTTTTTGAGATAAATTATACTTATGTCTTAATTTAGTAATATTTTCTCCTATAATTTTACGATTTAATTTATATTCATGATAATTGTTACTTTTGGATAGTCCCATTATATAATCTAGGCTAGCTTTATAAAAGTCACTTACTTCTTTTAATCTTTTAAGTGGAATTATTTGTTCTCCTAATTCCCATCTGGAATAATTTTGTCTACTGATTTTTAAAAAGTTACTTATATCATTTTGTTTTAAATCATTGTCTTCTCTTAATTCTTTTAACCTATTAATCATAGTACCACCACTATAATTTTCTCATTTTAAAGAAAAATAGCGAAAAAACGCACATAAATACGATATTTATGATATAATAGATATGTTAGGATATACAAGGAGGCTATATAAATGAAAAATAAAGGATTTACACTTATAGAACTCTTAGCAGTAATAGTAATATTAGCAATAATAGCTTTGATAGCTACACCTATAATATTAAATATAATAGGTAATGCAAAAGATGAATCAAATGAGAGAACCAAAGAATTATACTT
>CANRDA010000058.1 GCA_947629285.1 uncultured Bacilli bacterium | reverse complement strand
ACATTATAATATATTATATTTTTCCATTATAATTACAAAAAAATAAGTTTTCACTTATTTTCTAGTAAATGTATATTATCTAAAAGTATTCCAGTACCTTCTACAACACAAGTAAGTGGACTTTCTGCTACAAATACAGGTACTTTTAACTCATGGGCAAGTAAATTATCAAATCCGTGTATTAAAGCTCCTCCACCTGTTATAATTATTCCTTTATCAATAATATCTGCTGATAATTCTGGTGGGGTTTGCTCTAAAACATTTTTTGTTGAATGTATTATAGTATAAATACTTTCTCTAAGTGCTTCTTCTACTTCTTCACTACAAAGTGTGATTGTATGTGGAAGTCCTGTAACTAAGTCTCTACCCTTTACTTCCATCTTATCGTTTCTACCCTCTGGATATACTGAGCCTATTTCTAGTTTTATATCCTCAGCAGTTCTATCACCAATTAAAAGTTTATATTTATCTTTTATATATTTAATTATATCGTTATCAAAAGTATTTCCTGCTACTTTAATAGACTGACTAGTTACTATATCGCCTAGTGAAAGTATTGCAATATCAGTAGTTCCTCCACCAATATCTATAACCATATTACCACTTGGCTTAGATATATCAAGCCCAGCTCCAATTGCAGCAACTTTAGGCTCTTGTTCTAAGTATACCTTTCTTGCACCAGTTCTTTCTGCAGCCTCTTTTATAGCATTCTTTTCAACTTGAGTAATATTAGATGGGCAACAAATAAGTATTCTAGGCCTAGATAAAAAACTTTTACCATTTATTTTTCTTATAAAACTATTAAGCATCATCTCTGTTACTTCAAAGTCTGCAATAACACCATCTTTAAGTGGTCTTATCGCTTGTACTGTTCCAGGAGTTCTACCTAGCATTTCTCTTGCCTGTTTTCCTACTGCAAGAATTTTTTTAGTCTCAGAATCAATCGCAACTATGCTCGGTTCATTTAAAACAATTCCTTCTCCTTTTACATATATTAATACATTAGCAGTACCTAAATCTATACCTATATCCTTAGCAAACACATTATCACCCTCTATCCATTTATATTATACCATAATTTATCATAAAATAATTACTTATACCAACTTTTCATACTTTTTTTTAGTAGACTGTCCACCTCTTATATGTCTAACATCTATGTGATATTTCAAAATACTATCTATTTTATTATAAAGTTCCATATTAATATCTAATAAGCGTTCGTGTAAATCCTTATGTACAGTACTTTTAGAAACATTAAATACTTTTGAAATTTCTCTAATTGTTTTTTTCGTTTCAATCATATAATTTGCTTCATCTATAACCCTTTTTGTAATTAATGAATTCATTAAACACCCCTTTAGTAAATTATATAAGTTTTCTTTAGCGTTTATACATAAAAAGGGATTTTGAACTCCCTATAATTCATTAACTGATTTATCATAATAATTTTCTGGATTAACACATAGTCCATTTACTATTAATTCAAAATATAAATGATTGCCTAATTCAGTTGATATATTAGATGTCGCACTTTTAGCAATTATCTGTCCACTTGTAACTTCATCATTTTGTTTTACAGTTATATCGCTAATACTTTGATATACACTAGTTATTCCATTTTCGTGTTCTATAGTTATAACATTACCTAAAGTTTCATCCACTTTTACTTCCACTACCTTACCATCTAAAATTGCAACTACATCAAAAGCATTTTCTTTAGAATATGAAACACCACTACTTTGTATATATGTCCCTTCGTAATAAATTAAAGAATTTTCCTGCTCTTTTGCTTCTGATTGATAATCATAGAAACTTTTTACGATATTAACTTCTGTATCAGTATATGGTCTAATTATTTTATCAGCAACACTTACCACTGGTACTTTGCTTTCATAATCAAGTATTCCTTTTGATACATAAGAATATTTTTCACTTCCACTTTTCCTAGTAATTATTCCAAGTAAAACAACCCCTCCAACTAGTAACATAAATGATATTCCATATAGTGCGTATACAACTGACTTTTTTAACTGTCTTTTCATTTTATTCACCTCATTTTTAAGTGTGAACAAAATTGTTAAATTTTATACTATTTTTTAAAATTTTTTTATTTCAATACCAGTATAGTAATGTTTTAAAATATCTTGATAGGTATATCCTGCCTGAGACATTCCTTCAGCCCCATACTGACTCATTCCAACACCGTGTCCATATCCTTTATTTTTTATTATTATTTTACTGTCTTCTTTTATTATTTCAAAAAAAGTTGACTTAAGTGATAGTAAACTCATTACCTCACCACCAGTAAATTCTTTTTCATTTATTTTTATTTTTTTTACTCTACCAGTAGATGTTTTTGATGTAACAGATATATTTAAATTATCACTATAAGTTAAATTTAATAGTCTATAAAATTCTTCAAGTGTGTATGTTTTGTTTGTAGTGTATGCAGGAGATATTTCATCCCAAGGACTTTCTACGCTTCTTAAGTATTCAACTTTACTTTGAAAGACATCTTCGCTATTTTCAGTTACTCCGGGTGAGGTTGAAAAGAAAAGTGCTTCTGCTACTTTACCATTATAAGATATGTATTCTCCTTTAGTTTCTAATACTGCTTTTTTTATTTTGTTTATGTTATCTGTATAAGATTCCTTCCATACAGACTGCAAGTGTTCCTTATCTAAATAAACTTGATTAGTGACTGTATCTACAACATCGTAATCTTTTTTTATATTCCTTTCCATTTGTATCATAACATATGACCTTGCCGCAACTGCTTGTGCTTTTAAAGCCTCTAAACTAAATTCAACAGGCATTTCTCCTGCAAGAACTCCAACTACATAATCTTCGATAGGAACTTCATCTATAACTTTAGTATCTTCTCTATATACTCTAACTAAACTGTTGCTAGAAAAGTTAAAAGTTATCTCATCATCTCTAATAAATATCGTAACCACTATAAAAGGGATTATGATAATTAACAACGAAAAAAGTAGTATTTTTTTTACCAAGATACCATCTCCTTAAAAAAACATACTACTTTACTATTTGAAAGTTCATACAAAAATCATATAAGAAATTAGTTACTAAATAAGATAGCGATATTGCTATAAATAGATAGATTATACGTGCTTGATATATTCTTGACTGTTTAAAAAACTTATTTAAGTCTACTCCGTCAAGTGCCCATATAGTTAAAATGAGAGTTATTATATAAATTAGTGCTTTAATCATTTTCGTATTCCATTATATCATCAATTCTCTTTTTATAGGCTGGGTCAGTTAAGTTTTCTTTAGTAGTTAAAAATGCGTCAACTATATCTTTATTATCTTCTAGGGGTGCTTCTCCTGAAATAGCAATAATATTTACAAAATCTTTTTCTTTACCGTGTATTGCTTCTTCTTTAGTATTTATCTTACCACATCTAACACCTTTAACTTTATTACAAGCAATAGATATCCCAATCGCACTACCACATATTGCAATACCATAATCTACTTCTTTACTTGCAACTTTCTCACCTAATAAAAATCCATATTTGGTATAATCTACTCTTTCTTTAGAATTAGTACCATAATCAATTACATTATATGCTTTACTCCTTAAATATTCTGTCAATTTTTGTTTCATATCATATCCCCTGTGGTCACTAGCTATTCCTATTTTCATTTTTTACCTCCCATACTAAATTTTAATAGTTTCCTCTAACTCTACAATATAATTTAAGATTGTTTTTATTACTACATCGTGTGTAAGCAACAATGTGCAACACCTTTTGTAATGGGAGGAATATTTTTGATACTTTCCTCCTGTTACATAACAACATAGGTATAACTGATTTATTCAACAATGTCAATCTTTTTTCTTCTTTATATTAAATAGTGCGCCTAAATTACCATTAAAGTAATTAATTGCTATATATATACCAAAACTTAGTATTCCAAATAAAGCAAGTATAGGTATTTGTAATAATCTATTATCTAAGTTTGTTGGTACAAATAGTTTTAATACTACTATAACTAACTCAAATGCAAGCCATGATATAACATAACCCGGCAATCTTTTTTTAGTATCTTTGAAGTTAAACTTATACTTTTTATGAAGTACTACTAAAGATATTATAACTGATATTCCATATCCTATTAAAGATGCTAGTACCGCACCATAACTTACTTCATAACCTAATTTATTTACAAGTAACATCATAGGTACATCTAGTACTGTATTTAAGAATAATCCTATTAAAACAGTCGTTATTACTAATTTATATTTACTAAGTCCTTGAAGAGTGTTTACAACTATCGAATAGAAGCCTCCAAATAGGGCTGAGAATACAAATACTTTATAAACTATTGGACCATATGTACTCTCACCATAGAATAGTGTCCAAACTGGCTCAGATAGGAATGATAGGAAAAGTGTACAAGGAACAAGTATAAATAATACATACTGTAATGATTTATTAAACTTGTTATCTACATCTTTCATATTACCTTTTGTAAAACTTGAAACTATATTAGGTATTAAACTAGTAGTTAAACCTGTTATAATTGCAAGTAATATATTATTTAATTTAACTCCCCAAGTTGTAAATATACTAACTACTGATTCTACTGTACTAATAGGTAGTTTTAGTATATCACTCATAGTCCTAGATACTAAAACCATATCCACACTTATATAAAGATTATATATTAAACTTATTATTATAAATGGTATTGAATATGTAAATATTTTCTTTATTATCTCTTTTTTTGTTATAACTTTTTCATCTTTAACATCCTCTTTTTGAAGCAATTTAGACTTTCTTATCTTTATTTTCAAGTAGATATAAGCAAATATTCCACCAAAGAACGCACCACTTACAGCTATACCTACTGCTGTTTTTAAATCTGTATTGAACACTTTAAGGGCTAGGAAACTTCCAAGAAGTATTACAATAACTCTTACTATTTGTTCTATTATCTGACTCACACTTGTTGGTGCGATATACTTATGTCCCTGTAAGAATCCTTTAGTAACGCTAAGAAAAGGCACTACTAAAATTGCAAGTGAGACCATTCTAATTACAAAGGCTATATCTGATATAGAATTGCCACCTTCTGCATTACCTATTATTAACTTGGCTATATTTGGAGCAAATAAGAATAACAAAATAAATATAACTACTGATATAATTGATATTATTTTTAAAGACAATTTATAAGTATCTTTAACTGCTTTTTTATAACCTAAAGCATTATATTCACTAGTTAATTTACTGATTGCAAAAGGAAATCCTGCACTGGATATTGATAAAAATAACATATAGATATTATAGGCATATCCATAAAGTGCGCCACCTTGTTCACCTATTATTGCATTAAAAGGTATTACATATAATAAACCTATTACTTTTACTATAACTATTCCAAGAGTTGCAATAATCGCACCCTCCATTAAAGTATTCTTCTTCATGTGTCACCTCTATATTAGTATTATACTATCTTTTAGTATTTTTAACAAGTGAATTATATGCAGGATTAGGACACGAAAAAATTAATAGATAGATGTTTTGACCATATAAAATAATGGTTAAAGCATCTTTTTTAAT
>CANRDA010000057.1 GCA_947629285.1 uncultured Bacilli bacterium | reverse complement strand
GATAGTCCTGAGCCTAAAGATATATGGACTATGTATGATTATGCTGATGCTATAAAAAGTTTACTTGATGAACTTAAAGTAGATAGTCCAATAATGATAGGACATTCATTTGGAGGAAAGATAAGTCTAATATATGCTAGTAAATATAAAACAAGTAAACTAATTGTATTTGGAAGTCCATTTAAAAAAGAAGTAGAAAAACTTAGTACTAAAACTAAAATATTAAAAAAATTAAAAAATGTACCTGTACTAAAGAATTTAGAAGGATTTGCTAAAAAGCATATAGGTTCAAGAGATTATAAGAATGCTAGTGAATTTATGAGAAAGATACTAGTTGAACATGTAAACTTAGATATAACAGAAGATGTAAAGAAAATAAAATGTCCAACTTTAATTATATGGGGTACAATGGATAATGAGGTTCCGGTAGAAGAGGCTTACGAACTTGAAAAACTTATAAGTGATTCTGCAGTTATCCCATATGAGGGATGTAGCCATTATGCATATTTGGAAAATATAGGACAAACTGTAAATATAATAAAGAACTTTTTAGGAGGAGAGTAGTATGACGTTATTTTTAATTTCACTTATACCATATTTAATATTTACAATATTTAAAACAAAAAAATCATTTCATATGTTACAACAAAATTTTTATAATGATGATAATAGATACTTTAAATGGTTACTTACTAATATAACGAAAATAGCTTATGATACAGATATTTTATTTGTACTTATAGTACTCACACTTTTCTTTGATATAGGAGTTACTATAGGAGCATTTATAATACTTTATGGATTAATATTCTTATTTTATAGAAAAAAAAGGGAAATAGCTAAAAAGCCATTAGTAATAACTGCTAGAATAAAAAGATTGTCATTTACAATGTTTTTAATATATTTTATAATGATTATGCCTTTTGTAGTAAACTTTAGTTATGACAACTTAGTTTATGCATATACACTTTTAGGACTTATGACATATTTAAACTATTTCGTTGTAATGACTGCAAATGTAATAAATAAACCTGTAGAAAAGTGTGTTTATTTATACTATAAACATCAAGCAGTAAAAAAGTTAAAAAGTATGAATATACCAGTAGTTGGAATAACAGGTAGTTATGGTAAGACTAGTAGTAAAAATATAATTAACGATATATTAAATGTTAAATTTAATTCCTTTGCTACACCAAAGAGTTTTAACACACCATATGGACTTATAAATTCTATAAACAATTACTTAGATAAATTTAATGATATATTTATAGCAGAGATGGGTGCGTTTAGAATAGGTGAGATAAAAGCAAACTGTAAACTAGTTAAACCTAAATATGGAATAATAACTAAAATAGGAGAGGCACACTTAGAGACATTTAAAACTCGTGATAATATAATGAAAGGTAAATTTGAACTTATAGAATCACTTCCTAAAGATGGTCTTGCAATACTTAACCGTGATGATGAATACCAAGTTAAATACAAAATTAAAAATGATTGTAAAGTTAAGTGGATTGGAATAGAAAATAAAGATGTAGATGTTTATGCGACTAATATAAAATTATCTGGTAAAGGTACAAGCTTTGATGTCGTATTTAAAGGTGATAATAACAAATATAAGTTTGAAACTAAATTACTTGGAAAACACAATGTATATAACATACTTGCTGGAATACTTTTAGGTCATGAACTAGGACTTAGTATAGAAGAGTTGACAAGAGGAGTTAGTAGTGTAAAAACTATAGAGCACCGTTTAGAATTAAAGAAATATGGTAATATTAATATAATAGATGATGCATATAACTCTAATCCAGTAGGCTCTAAGATGGCAGTTGAGGTTTTAGGACTTATGGAAGGGATTAAAATAATAGTAACTCCAGGTATGATAGAGTTAGGTAGTGAACAGTATGACCTCAACTATAAATTTGGACAGTATATAAGTGAGGTTTGCGATTATGTAATACTAGTAGGTAAGAAACAGACTAAACCTATATACGATGCATTAATTGATAAAAAATTTGAAGATAAAAAAATATTTGTACTAAGTGATGTTAGAGATGCATTCCCACTTATGAATAGACTTGCTAAGGGAGACACATTTGTACTTTTAGAAAACGATTTACCAGACTTATTTAATGAATAGGAGTGAAAATATGAAAATAAAAGTTGGAGTAATATTTGGAGGAGAGACTGTAGAACACGAAGTAAGTGTTATTACTGCAGTTCAAGCTATGGAACACATGAATCTCGATAAATATGAGGTAATACCTATATATATAAGTAAAGATAGAATGTGGTATACAGGAGAAATGCTTAAAGATATAGAGGTGTATAGAGATTTTAACGAACTTAAAAGATATGCTAAAAGAGTAGTATTAACTAAAATAGATGATAAATTCTATTTACAAAAAACAAAGGGTTTGTTTAGAAAAAATGTAACAGATATAGATATAGCATTCCCTATAGTACACGGAAATAATGCAGAGGATGGAACTTTGCAAGGCTACTTAGATAGTGTTGGTATACCTTATGTAGGTAGTAGAGTTTTAGGTAGCGCACTAGGACAAGATAAAGTCGTTATGAAACAGATATTTGAAAGTGCTAAAATGCCTATTGTAGATTATACTTGGTTTTATGATAGTGAATATGCAGATGACTGTGATAAGATATTTGCAAATGTTAAAAAACTAGGTTATCCTGTAATAGTAAAACCTGCCACATTAGGTAGTAGTGTTGGAATAACTTATGTTAAAGAAGAAAAAGATTTAGCTAAAGCAATAGAAGAAGCTTTTGTATACGATACTAAAGTAGTAGTAGAAAAAGCAGTACAAAATTTAGTTGAAGTAAACTGTAGTGTTCTTGGAAATTATTCACATCAAGAAACAAGTGTAATAGAAGAAGTTACAAGTGATGAAGATTTCTTAACTTATGCTGATAAATATATAGGAGGCTCTAAAGGTAAACTTAAGGGTGCTTCTAAAGGTATGGCTAGTGCCTCTAGGATAATACCTGCTAGAATAAGTAAAGAATTAGAAAATAAAATAAAAGAAACATCTAAAGAAGTATTTAGATTACTTAATTTAGGTGGAGTATGTAGAATAGATTACTTAATAGATAAAAAGACAAATAAATACTATATCAATGAACCTAATACAATACCAGGTAGTTTAGCATACTATTTGTGGGATAAAGTAGGTAAGGATTATAGTGAATTACTTGATGAAATGATTACAACTTCTATCAAAGACTATAAAAATAGAGCAAGAAAGACTTATTCATTTGAAAGCAATATATTAAGTAATTATGGTGTTAAAGGATTAAAAGGAATGAAAAAATAATTTGCAAATTCTTTTGCACTTTTTTAAATGCCGTGCTACGAACATACATTCTTCTTGACAGGGGGGGGGGATGGAACATTGACACAATAATAAAGAATATTGGGTAAATGTCTTATAATACTTAAGGATTTAGTAATATTTTTAAAAGTTAAACTCAATGAATTTTTGTTAATTTTAGACTATATTTAGTGAATTTAGTATTAATTATTTGTATAAATCATTTAAGATCTTCATATTTAGAAGGTCTTTTTTTTTGAAAAGGGGGAATGTAAAATGAATAATAAAATAATTAAGTTAGGAAGTTTTTTTAGTGGAATTGGTAGTCCTGAAAAGGCCTTAGAAAAATTAAAAGAAGAAGGGATAATTAATGATTTTAAAATAGAGTTTTTTTCTGAAATAGATAAAAATGTGATTAAAAGTTATTGTGCAATTCATAATGTAGATGCATCATTAAATTTAGGGGATATAAAACAAATAAAAGGTGATAAATTACCATACTGCGATTTATGGATTGGTGGTTTTCCCTGTCAAGATATTTCGTGTTCAGGTAAAATGAAAGGATTTAATTTTGAAAGTTCAACAAGATCAAGTTTAGGATGGGAAATAATAAGATTATTAAATGAAGTAAAGGAGAAACCTAAATTTGTTGTTTTTGAAAATGTAAAAAACATAACAAGTAAAAGATTTAAGGAAACATTAAATTTATTTAAAGAAGATTTAATTAAATTAGGATATAGTGTATTTGATAGTGTATTAAATGCAATAGACTTTAATATTCCACAAAATAGAGAAAGATATTTTTTAGTGGCAATTTTAAATTCAGATGTAAAATATATTTTCCCAAGAGGAAATAAAACAATACTAAAATTAAAGGATTTTATAGAAAATGAAGTTGATGAAAAATACTATTTATCTGATTCAAACTATATGAAAATTAAAGATAATATTATTTATTTAAAAAACAAAAAAAGCGATAATATTTATGAAATTAATATAGATAAATACTATAATGGTAATTGCTGTGGGATAGATAAGAATTGTAAATTTCATCAGTCATCAAGAGTTTATTCTGAGCTAGGATATGCACCAACTTTAACTGCTTCAAATACGGGTGAAAATTTAAAAATATTAGTAAAAGAAGGGGAATGGTTATGAGAATAAGAAAAGCAACACCTAGAGAATGTTGGAGATTGATGGGATTTGATGATATAGATTTTGAAAAGGCAAGTAAAATATGTAGTGATAATATGTTATATCATCAAGCGGGTAATTCAATAGTTGTAAATGTAATATATGAAATACTAAAGATTTTGTTTAAATAAAGGATAAAAATTTTTTTACATAATATTATAACTTAGATTAGAAAGTTAAAATATGTATTAAATTTACATTTTATTGCTTGAAATGAAAAATATAATTTTTTTTATACACCTATTTTAATTTAATGCGCTATATTTATGGTTTCACACATTACATCTTTATTACAAAGAAAAATTTGTTTATAATATATTTAGTGAAAACTAATACTTGTAAAAGTAAAAAAGTGAGGTGATAAAATAATTATAATAAAAGTTAAAAATAGAATGGAGGAATAAAATGAAAAAAATATTTTTAACTATGTTTGTCGCATTATTTTTAATGCCATTTATGGTTTCTGCAAAAGAATTAGAACCATATTATACTAACATGAATGGTGCTGAATTAACAGAACAGCAATATAATAATTTATTAAGAGCTTTTAGTAAAGACACGATAGCAACTATGACAGTAGATGCAATAAATCAATTAAAAGATAACGAAAATCTAAAGAAATATGAAATTACCAAATATATACAAATTGATGAATTTTATAATGCAAGTGGTTCATTAATTTCTAGGTTAGAAAAAGAAGTAACAGAAGGTGATGCCAAGGAATTTGTTAATAAGCAAAAAAATCAAGTTAAAACAATAGCAACATCTTATACAGATACTCATACAACATCCATGAAAAAAGTAACTATTACTTTAAGTCCGGGTATGGGACTTGAGATTTGGGCAACAGTAACTAATACTTGGTTATCAATTCCTTCAGTTAAGTCGTTTGATGTTGTTGCTATGCGTCCTAGTACAAATTCGAGCATTTTAGTTGCTTCAGTTAGCGGATATCAAAAGGCTGACAATACAACACATAAATATGATTCAAAGAGTTCTAATACAAAATTAAATTCAGGAGGATTAGGAATTTCTATGAATATAGATAATGCAGTTACTTCTACACTAGAATGTTCTATTACTGCACAATTTTCAGGATATAGTACAACGGTATTTGGT
>CANRDA010000056.1 GCA_947629285.1 uncultured Bacilli bacterium | reverse complement strand
CTTTTATTCATAACAAGTCAAATTAATTTTCAAATTTATTAAAAATTCTATATAAATTATTTTTAAGATTTATAGCATAAAAAAAATTAGGTTTCCCTAATTTTTAACTTGTTCTACATCTATATATGTTGTATGTCCATTTATGTCTACTTCTTCTTTTAAATTAAACTTAACCACTATATCTATAGATAATGTTTCATTTTTAATAAATTCATCAAACTTAGTTACAGCCTCAGTTACTTCATCATCACCGTTGTAATACAAAATTATCCTATCTGCAATATCAAAGTCTTTTGCTTTTCTTAAGTTTTGTACTTTAGATACAAGTTCTCTTGCTATACCTTCCATAACTAAATCATTTGTAAGTTCTGTATTAAGTATTATGAAATTATTTGTATCTGTTGCAACATCGAATCCTTCTTTAGATTCAGTTTTGATATCTACCATATTAGAATCTATATCATATTCTTTATCACCAATTGTCATCTTTATTACTTTACCATTTTTTAACTTAGTTATATCACTTGATGAAAGATGAGTTAATTTATCTTGGAATTCTTTCATAAGAGGTCCAAATACTTTACCTACTTCTTTAAAGTTTGGTTTAACACTAAAGTTCATATAGTTTTCAACATCACTTATAAATTTAACTTCTTTAACATTTAACTCTTCTTTAATAAGGTCTTTTAAATCACTTATTAAAGACTTGTTTTTAGCATCTATTAAAGCTTCACTTAAAGGTTGTCTAACTTTTATTTTAACTTCTTCTCTTATATTTCTACCAAGACTTATTAAATCTCTTACTAAATCCATTCTAGTTTCTATTTTATCATTTATTAGTTTTTCATCATATGTTGGATAATCTGAGAGGTGTACTGACTTCTCACCTGTTAACTTAGTATAAATCTCTTCACTTGTAAATGGTGCGATTGGAGCGATTAACTTACAAACACCTTTTAATATATCGTAAGTAACTTTATATACTGCAAGTTTAGATGTATCATTAACGCTTGCCCAAAATCTTCTTCTATTACGTCTTATATACCAGTTAGACAAGTCCTCTGATACAAAGTTTTGTATTTCTCTTGTCGTATATGTAAGGTCATATCTATCCATAGCAAGAGTTACATTTTTAACTAGTTTATTATATTTAGATATCAACCATTTATCTATTTCATCTAAATCTTTATAATCTATTTCATATTCTTTTGGGTCTATATTATCGATATTTGCATACATCATAAAGAATGTATAAGTGTTTTTTAGAGTACTAAAGAACTTAGAATCTACTTCTTTTATACCATCTTCATCAAATCTAAGTGGTGTCCAAACTGGAGATGCATATAACATATACCACCTAATTGGGTCTGCTCCATATTTATTTAATACTGTAAATGGTTCAACTGCATTTCCTTTACTTTTATGCATTTTCTGTCCGTATTTATCAGTTATTAAATCATTTACAAGTACATTTTTATATGGACTTTTACCAGTTAGGAATGTAGATATTACAAGTAATGAATAGAACCATCCTCTTGTTTGGTCTATACCCTCACTGATGAAATCAGCTGGAAATTGACTTTCAAATAGTTCTTTATTTTCAAATGGATAGTGGTACTGCGCAAAAGGCATTGAACCCGAATCAAACCAACAGTCCATAACCTCTTTGACTCTTGTCATAGGCCTACCACACTTCTCACATTTAATATGTACATCATCTACATAAGGTCTATGTAATTCTATAGTCTCATCTATATCTTCTATTGCTTTTTCTACTAACTCTTTACGTGAACCTATCATTACTTTATGACCGCATTCACACTCAAAGAGTGGTATTGGAGTTCCCCAATATCTATTTCTTGATATTGCCCAGTCGTTTAAGTTTTCAAGCCAGTTACCAAATCTTTTTTCTCCTACATAATCTGGATACCAATTAACAGTTTTATTAGCCTCTATTATCTTATCTTTAAAAGCAGTAACTTTTATATACAAACTTGGCTTAGAATAGTATACAAGTGGAGTTTTACATCTCCAACAGTGTGGATAATTGTGTACCATCTTTTGCTTTTTAAATATTTTATCTTGTTCAGCTAAATATTTGATTATCTCTATTTCAAGTTCACTATCTACAACAAGTCTACCTTTCCAAGGACCTTCTTTATAACAACCATTCTCATCAACCGGGTTGAGTACTGGTAGGTCGTATTTAAGACCTACTTCGTAGTCGTCCTGTCCAAATGCAGGAGCAATGTGTACTATACCTGTACCATCTTCCATAGTTACATACTCATCACAAGTTACATAAAATGCTTTTTTATTTACTTTAAGTATTGGCATATATTGTTCATATTCTAAGTATTCTAAGTCCTTACCCATATACTCTTCTACTACTTCAAATTCATCGCCTAATACTTTTTTAGCTAGTTTTTCTGCAACTATAAAGTTATATCCTTTAGATAAGCACTTTACATATTTTTCATTTGGGTTTACACACGCAGCAACATTAGACATAAGTGTCCAAGGTGTTGTTGTCCAAATGAGTAAGTATGTATTATCCATACTTTTTACTTTAAATGGTACTGTTACAGTATTAACAGTAATCTCTTTATAACCTTGTGCAACCTCATGGCTCGCAAGACCTGTACCACATCTAGGACAGTATGGAAGTATCTTAAGACCGTTATAAATTAATCCTTCATCAAAGAATTTTTTAAGTATCCACCACTCTGTTTCAATATAGTTATTATCATAAGTTATATATGGATTCTTTAAATCTATAAACTGTCCCATTTTATTTGTAAAGTCTTTGAATGCTGCTTCATTTTTCCATACGCTTTCTTTACACTTTTTATTGAATTCTTTTATACCATACTTTTCTATATCGCCTTTACCACTAAATCCAAGTTCTTTTTCTACTTGTACTTCAACAGGAAGTCCATGTGTATCCCATCCTACTTTTCTAAGTACTCTATATCCTTTCATAGTTTTATATTTACAGAAAGTATCTTTAAGTAGTTTAGCAAGCATATGGTGTATTCCAGGCATTCCATTTGCAGTTGCAGGACCGTCATAGAATACAAAATTTTCGCTATCTTTTCTATTTTCTATTGTCTCTTCAAGTAAATCCTCACTTAAAAACTTCTCTGTTAATGAGCTTTCTACTTCACTATTTTTTCTTTTATCCAATTCTTTAAATTTCATAAATTCCTCCTTTAATTAAACAAAAAAACTCAATCCCTAAGGACGAGTTTTACCCGCGGTACCACCTTAATTTATTAATAATACACTTAAATACTATAACGCGTTACCGGAAATATCTTCATACTCGCATCAAGAGTGATTTATATATAACTTAGTATCTGTTTCCATCAACCACAGACTTTCTATAAACATCCATTATATACCGTCTCTATCATTTGTTTTAAAAATCTACTTTTTCTATATCATCTACAAGTTCTAGTTGAGATTCTATTAATCCTCTTAATTTACGTTTGAATATGTTTATGTTTCTCTTTAGCATATCTGCTTCCATTTCTGTTTTTTCTGCTTTTAATAGTGATTCGTTTACAATGCGACTAGCATTTCTTTTAGCATCCTCTAAAATCATTTCAGACTCTTTATGAGCACTTGATTTTATTTGGTCAGAAGTTCTTTGAGCCATTACTAAAGCTCTATTAAGAGTACCTTCCATGCGTTCATACTGAGCAAGTTTTTCTTCCTTAGTACGCATATTAGCAACAGCCTTCTCTAATTCTTCTATTTTTTTATCCTTTAAGATAATCTCTTTATTTTTAACCTTATTATCCTCAATCATTCTTTCAACTTGTTTGATAATTTGGTCTAAAAATCTATCGACTTCTTCTGGACTATAATTTTTAAACGTTCTACTATTATTTTCCATAAGCATCTCAACCTCAAACGTTGTGCTTTATATGATAGCACAAATATTATTCTTTTTCAAGTGTTTACCACTCGTAATTTATATTTTCTTCTTCGTCTTTATCTTTTTCTTTATCATTATCATCAGTTATTTTACCTTGTACATTTATATTATTTGGTGTGCATAAAAATATACCACTACCTATTTTTTGAATGTTTCCTTTAATTGCATATATACAACCACTCAAAAAATCCATGATACGTTTTGCTTGGTCACTTGTTACTCTTTTAAGATTTACAACAACAGTATTTCTTTTCTTTAAATGGTCTGCTATTTGTTGTGCCTCAGAATAAGCGCGTGGTTCAAGTAAAATCATTTTGGCTCCACCTTCTTCAGTAACTGCATCTTCTGCTTTTATATCGTAATATTCGTTACCTCCAGTTTGTGATTCTTCTTTATCATTAAATAAACCTTTTATAAATCCCATGTTTATTCCTCCAATTCTAACGTCTACTATAAATATTTTAGCACATAATTATTAAAAAGGAAATATATTTTGAATATTTTTTTTGACAAAGTTTTATATAGAAAAAAGGAAATAACTTTTAGTTATCTCCCTTATAAACTATTTAAAATTTTTAGTTGTCAAATTTCTTTTTTAAGAAATATCCAAAGCTTAAAACCATAATAACTGAAATTATAGCAGTAAATGCATATGAAGTAATACCATCAAAAGTATCTGGTACTTCAGTATCTTCTGGAGTTGTATCAGTTTCAACTTTTTTCAATGAGACTTTCATATATATCTTTGTATTTTCAGTAATTTCTCTTTCTGTATCAAAGCTATTTGCATATTTGTCATCTTCAAAGTAACCTTCAAATACAAAATCTTCTTCAATAATCTTACTCATTTTATCTAAGAATGACTTAAGACTTTCATTGATATTATCTTTCTCAAATACTACAACTACGTCACCATCTTCAGTAACTAGTGTAACATATATATTTTCTCCATCAGTTGGGTATACTATACCTTTTGTAGTAGTATTTTCTTGAGCAATAATATTAGTTGACACTACATCTGCAGGACCTAAGTTATATATTACACTTGAGTCATCTGTATTTATTAATGTAGAATCAACAATTTCAATTCTTGAGTCTGTTGAAGCCTCATAAGATTCTGAAATAAGAATTAAATCTTCTATAGAATCATCAGTAGTAACACTATTAGTTATTGTAGAACCTAATATAGATAATTCTAATCCTTCTTGAGAACCAATAACTATTGTACCATAAGAACCCTCCTCAGGTTGATATATATTATGTCCTGTAAGTGTTGAATCTTTAATTGTAACTTTATTTCCATTTACTACATCGCCACTTGTTCCATTTGAAACATCAAGTGCTGCATAACCATTTATATCACTTTCATTCTTTATAGTAATTTCATTGTTTGCTCCTTGTGCCCAAATACCATATTTAGCATATATAGTAGTTGAATCTATAGTAATTGTAGAGTTACCACTTGTATAAATACCAACACTATCACTTCCAAAATCAGTAGCTTCTTTGTTCAGATAATAAATTTCACTATTTTTTACAGTTAAATCTGCTCCATTAGTTAAATTTATTATTTTTGCTGAATCATCAATTGACTTTACTGTTATATTTTCAAGTGTAAGTGTAACATCTCCTTCAACAGTAATTTTTCCAATTAATGTTGTTTTGTCCTTTCCAGCACCCTTTATAGTCATAGTCTTATCTATAACTATAGTATCTTCAAATTCTCCCTCATCAACTTCAATAATATTATCTTCTGCTTCAGCTAACTTATCAGATATTTTTTCATCTCCAGTTACTGTTGTTGCTGCTGATACTTTAGCACTCAATGAAAATAAAAGTGCGAAACCAAATAAAACCCCAAGATATTTTTTCTTCATAAGCTACTCCTTTCTAACGTAATAATTGTAACATATGCTCGAAAAATTTTCAATACATTTTAAAACTTTCATAAACTTCTATGTAAATTAACGTTACTATTCACAGCTAATAAATATAAAAACACGAAAAAATAGCGAACTTTAACTATTTTTTTTCGCCTATAATTTC
>CANRDA010000055.1 GCA_947629285.1 uncultured Bacilli bacterium | reverse complement strand
CTCGGCATAAAACAGCATTAATAGATATCATTTATTCTCGTCTTTGTTGCACTTCACTTGAAAATTTTTAAACTTAAAATTAAATAAAATTTATTATATAAATGTGTTGACCAAGCTTTCATAAATAGTATATAATTGTATTGATACATTTGATTATAGGTGTTTTACTCTAGTCTTTATTTTCTGAAGATTGGAGGTGATTTCTATGGATAAAAAATCTATAGAAAGGATTAATTCTAATGGAATTAGTAATTGCTTTTGCAGTTATTGTATTATATACAATCATAGTCCTTAAAAAAGACTAGCTTAAATGAAAACACCAAATCAACTTGATTGTGGTGTTTTCGCTCAAAATATAGAGTAAACACTTGACCGAGAAAATCAAATGTATCTCTTTTTTATTATATGAAGTTTCCCTCACTACATACATAATAACACACTCCCATTTATTTGTCAAACTTCAAAATTAAAAAAAATTTAGTTTGTTCGCTTGTTTTCATATATAGATATATAGTATAATTGTGCTGCAAATAATTAAGTAAGGGAGAATAATTATGTTAGAAAATAATGAAAAATATTTTGAAGTGTTAAACGATATAAAAATACTCTATTAGTTACTAGAAATAAAATTGTCTTAAATACTAATAAAGATTTAATTTTAATGTATTATAATATAGGTTTAAAATTGATTGAAAATAATAAATGGGGAGCATCTTTTATTGATACTTTAGCAAAAGATTTAAAAATAGAATTTCCAACTTTAAAAGGAATGTCTGCTAGAAACTTAAGATATATGCAGAAGTTTGCAACTGAATTTGAAAATGATGATTTTTTGCAACATGATGTTGCAAAATTACCTTGGACTTCAATTACAACTATTATGGCTCAAGTAAAAGATAAAAAACAAAGGAATTGGTATATTATAGAATCAATTAATAATGTTGGGCAAGACCAGTTATAATTCATTAAATAGCAAGCAAGTTATATGAAAGACAAGCACTTTTAGAAAACAAAACTACTAATTTTGATGAAACTTTACCTGTTTCTAATAGTAATCAAGCAAAAGAACTTTTAAAGAATCCTTATATTTTTGATTTTATAACTGCAGATAACGATTTAAAAGAGCTAGATATCGAAAGAGAATTAACTTCTAATATAACTAAGCTATTGTTAGAACTAGGTTAAGGATTTGCATTTGTTGGTAGACAATATCATTTAGAAATAGAAAATGAAGATTATTACATAGACTTATTGTTTTATAATTTAAAAGTTAGATGTTATGTAGTTATTGAATTAAAAACAACTGAATTTAGACCAGAATATGTAGGTAAACTTAATTTCTATTTAAGTGAGGTAGATAAATATATTAAAGATAAAAACGATAATCCAACATTTGGAATATTACTTTGCAAGGATAAAAAGAAAGTAACAGCAGAGCTTGCTTTAAAAGATATTAATAAACCTAATGGGGTAAGTGAATATAAGATATTATCAGAAATCCCAGAATTTTTAGAAAATACACTTCCAAGTATTGAAGATATAGAAAAAAGATTAGAAAAAGATTCGGAATAAATATTATAGTAATTTATATTAGTAAACTTAAAATTTTAAAAATTAAGAATAAATATAAGTATTTAATACAAACTAATTTTAGGAGGAATTTATGAAAGCAACTGGAGTTATAAGAAGAATTGATGACTTAGGTAGAGTAGTAATACCTAAAGAGATAAGAAAAAATTTAAGAATTAAAGAAGGAGATAATTTAGAAATATTTGTACAAAACGATGAAGTAATACTTAAAAAATATTCTATGATGAATAAAATTAACGATTTAGCGCAAGAGTTAACTGATGCGATATATACATTTATGAAACACAGTATATTTATAACAGATACAGACAGCATAGTTGCAGGAAGTGGACCACTTAAAAAAGAATATATAAATAAAAATATAAGTGACTTTATAACTGATTCTATAAAAAGAAGAGAAAAAATGATAGAAAATCATTTTAAAGAATTAAAAATAACTTCTGATGATACACTAACTTGTAGTTATGTTATGTCTACAATACTAGTTAACGGAGAAGCAACAGGTATGATACTTATAATTAGTGAAGATGAAAAATTAGGAGATACGGAGATGCAAATGGCAAGTATTGTTTCATCTTTTATGACAAAATATCTTGAACAATAGTGGAAAATGTGCTACAATGTGTGTGAATTTAAATTATTTAAAGCGATGAAGGGAAGAAGAATACTAGAGTAATTAAAGAGAGCCTATGTTGGTGAGATTAGGTATTACAAGGTATTTCGAATGGGTCTGGAGTTTTAAGTTTAAGCACGTTATAGCTTTAAAGGTGCATTATGCATAAATTAAGGTGGTACCACGCATTCCTCACGTCCTTATACTAGGATGTGAGGTTTTTTAAGGAGGAAATATGAGAAAGTTTGAAAAGATTAGCTTTGATGAGTTCAAAAAAGATATAGAGGATGATATAGATTTATATAATTCTTATAATCTTCCAAAAAGGGATACTAAATATGCAGCAGGTTATGATTTTTATGCAATATTTGATTATACATTAAAGCCTGGTGAGATAAAAAAGATACCTACAGGAGTTAAAGTTATTATGGAAGATGACGATGCTTTGCTTTTACTTGATAGAAGTAGTATGGGATTTAAGTATAATGTTCGGATGTGTAACCAAGTTGGAGTAATAGATAAAGATTATTACAATAATAATAGTAATGAAGGACATATGTGGATTAAAATACAAAATGAAGGAGATAAGGACTACATAGTTAAAAAAGGAGATGCTATGTGTCAAGGAATATTTATAAAATATTTAAAAACAGATGATGATATAATATGTGAAAAAGAAAGAACATCTGATAAATAGTGTACACAATGTACCACACAAACTTGACTTATGCGGTACATTGTGCTAAAATGTTTAACTGGGTGGTGATAATATATGGTATATTCATATAAAGAAATACTGAAAAAATTAGGTTCCAGAAGAAATATAGAACAGGAACTAAAAAATAAAAAACTATTCAGATTAAAAAAAGGAATATATTCAGAAGAAGATATAGTTGACCCAATGATTATAATTTCAGAAAAATATAAGGGGGCTATTATAACTATGGATTCTGCATTTTATTATTATAACTTAACTGATGTAATTCCTTTAAAAGTTTATGTTGCAACTAGTAGAGATGCAAGAAAAATTAATGATTCTAAAGTAGTACAATACTATTTAAATAATAATATTTTAAATCCTGGTAAAATGCAAATTAATATTGATGGAAACAATGTAAATATTTATGACAGGGAAAGATTGTTGATAGAATTAATAAGAAAAAGAGCTTCTATTCCTTTTGATTATTATAAAGAAATAATAAGAAATTATAGGCAGATAAGTGATGAATTAGATATGTATAAGATAGAACAATATGTTTCACTTTTTAAAAACGAAGTAAATTTATTTGATATATTGCAAAGAGAGGTTTTTTAATGAACATAAGGGATTTAATAAGACAATATAGGGATGAAGGATATCAAATAACTGATGCTGAATCTAAAGTTGCTCAGGATATTATTTTGCTTAAAATATTTAAAAGTAAATTTAAAGAACACGTTACAATTAAAGGCGGAGTTGTTATGCACTCTATTTCTAAAGATAAACGTAGAGCGACAAAAGACTTGGATTTAGATTTTATAAGATATTCTTTAGAGGATAAATCAATTATTAATTTTATTAATATTTTAAATAATGTAGATGATGGTATTTGCGTTGAAATAACAGATAAGATTATTCCACTACACCATCAAGATTATAATGGCAAACGAGTATATATAAGAATACTGGACAATTTTAATAATGTAATAAGTACAAAGATAGATATAGGGGTTCACAAATTATATAATATTGAACAGGATGATTATTGCTTTAACTTAGATGCATTAGATGAAAGTGTTAGTTTATTCATTAATTCAAAAGAACAAATATTTATTGAAAAAATAAAGTCATTATTAAAACTTGGTGTTAGGTCAACTAGGTATAAAGATTTATTTGATTTATATTATTTAATAAACGATTGTAATTTAGATGAAGTTAAATTGAATAATATATTAAATATTTATATTTACTCTGATAAAAACATGAGAGAAAATAATATAAATGATATATATTTAAGATTATCAAATATATTAAATTCAAGATTATATAAAAAAAATTTAAACAATATTAAAGTTAATTGGTTAAATATTAGTGTAGATGATGCCATTAAATCTGTGTTAAATTATATTGAAAATCTATCAAAAGAATATATAACTAATTAAAAATAGGAGGACATTATGGAAAAAGGAAAATATTATATAACTACAGCTATTGCTTATACATCAGGGAAACCGCATATAGGAAATACATATGAGATAGTACTTGCTGATGCAATTGCTCGTTTTAAAAGATTAGAAGGGTATGATGTTTATTTTCAAACTGGTACTGATGAACACGGCGAAAAAATAGAGTTAAAAGCAAAAGAACTTGGAAAAACACCTAAAGAATTTGTAGACGAAATATCTACTGAAATTAAAAAAATATGGGATGTGATGAATACAAGTTATGATAGATTTGTTAGAACTACTGATGAAATTCACGAACGTGAAGTACAAAAGATATTTAAAAAGATGTATGATAAAGGCGATATTTATTTAGGAGAGTATAAAGGATTATACTGTACTCCTTGTGAGTCTTTTTGGACTGAATCACAATTAGTTGATGGAAAGTGTCCTGACTGTGGTAGAGAGGTTAAAGAGGCAAGTGAGGAGACATATTTCTTTAAACTTTCAAAATATCAAAAAAAATTAGAAAAACTTCTTGAGGATAATCCTAAATTTCTTCAACCTGATTCAAGAAGAAATGAAATGTTAAATAACTTTATTAAACCTGGACTACAAGATTTATGCATATCTCGTACTTCTTTTGATTGGGGAATAAAAGTACCATTTAACGATAAACATGTAGTATATGTATGGCTTGATGCTCTTACAAATTATATTACTAATATAGGATACGATGTAGATAATTCTAGTGATGAGTTTAAAAAGTATTGGCCATGTGACCTGCACCTCATAGGTAAAGATATAGTTAGATTTCACAGTATCTACTGGCCTGCTTTCTTATGGAGTTTAGATTTGGAACTTCCAAAACAGATATTTGGACACCCATGGTTACTTTCAAATAACGATAAGATTGGTAAAAGTAGAGGAAATGCTATATACGCAGATGATTTAGTTGAAAAGTATGGAGTAGATGCTATAAGATACTATGTACTTCATGAAACACCATTTGCTAATGATGGAAATATAACTTATGAATTGATAGAAGAAAGATATAACTCAGACCTTGCTAATATATTAGGAAACTTAGTAAATAGAACTATATCTATGAATAAAAAATATTTTGATAATATAGTAAGTGATAGTGATGCTATAGAAGATATAGATAATGATTTAATAAATACAGTATTAAAAGCAAAAGAAAAAGTAGAAAAGAATATTGATGAAATAAAAGTAGCTGATGCAATAGATAATGTATTTGAAATATTTAGAAGGTGTAATAAATATATAGATGAAACTACACCTTGGACACTTGCTAAAGAAGGAAATACAAATAGACTTAAGAAAGTAATATATAATTTACTTGAAGCTATTAGAATAGGGGCAGTACTTTTAAGTCCATTTCTACCTGATACATCAAATGAGATATTTAATCAACTTAACACTAAAGAGACATCATATGATTCAATAAATGAGTTTGGCAAATTAAAAGTAGGAGATAAATTAAATGACCCTAAACCTTTATTTATAAGAATTGAGAAATAGACAAGGAGACTTGTCTATTTTACGTATATTGTACAATAATATAATAAAATTAATATTTTGTAAGCTATAATATATATAATGGAAAGGTAACATTTTTAAAAAATTATCGGAAATTTAACAAAAAAGCTTGACAGGGGGG
>CANRDA010000054.1 GCA_947629285.1 uncultured Bacilli bacterium | reverse complement strand
GGTTCGAGTCCTACATCAGGCGCCATTTAAAAATAGTACAAGCCTTAAGGCTTGTTTTTTTGTTAGGAGGAATATTATGGTAACAAAAGAGAATTTAAAAGATTATGCAGCAAAATTAATGTTTGATATGGATGATGAAGGGTACGAAAGAACTCTAAAAGAATTTGAAACAGTAGAAAAACATATGGAATTAATAGGTAAAATAGAAAATATTAAAAGCGTTGAACCAATGACTTTCCCATATGTTATATACCATGCAAATTTTAGAGAAGATGAAGCAAAAGACTGTTTAACAAATGAAGAAGTTTTAGCTAATGCTAAAGATACAAAAGCAAATCAAGTTAGAGTACCAAAGGTGGTGGGTGAATGAAAACTATAATGTATCTAAGAAAAGATTTAGATGAAAAAAAAGTTACAAGCGATGAGTTATTTAATGATGCAATAGATAAAGCACACAAATATCAAGAAGAATTTAATTCATTTGTAACAATTATGGATAAAAAAGAAGAAAAAGATTCTAATTCACTTATAAGTGGTATTCCATATGCTTTAAAAGATAACTTTTCAACTAAAGGAATCCTTACAACAGCATCTTCAAATATATTAAAAGATTATGTCCCAGTATATGATGCAACTGCATACAAAAAGTTAAAAGATGCAGGAGCAGTTCTAGTAGGTAAAACAGTTTTAGATGAACTTGCTATGGGCGGAACTGGAACAACAGGACACACGGGTATAGTAAGAAACCCTTGGGATAAAACTAGACAAATAGGTGGCTCTAGTGCTGGTTCAGCAGCTGCAGTTGCTCTTGGTATAGTTCCATTTTCAATAGGTTCAGATACAGGAGATTCCATTAGAAAACCTGCTGCATTCGGTGGAGTAGTCGGATTTAAACCTACATACGGTAGAATATCAAGATATGGATTATTCGCTTTCGCATCAAGCCTAGACCATGTTGGATGTTTTGCAAGATGTGTTAGAGATGCTGCAATTGTTACAGACATATTAAAAGGTCAAGATGAAAGAGATATGACGTCCCTCCCAGATGAAGATATAAAATATACCGATGTAATAGATAACGATATAAAGGGTAAAAAATTATTCTATATAAAAGAGATTACAGATAAAACACTTTATAAAGATGCAGGAGAAGAAACTTTAGAAATACTAAATAAATTTCAAGAGACTATTGAAGAGTGCAAAAAACTTGGATTTATAGTTGAAGAAGTATCATTTGATGAAAAACTATTAAAAGCAATCTATCCATCTTATATGACTATAAGTTCTGCTGAGGCAACAAGTAATAATTCTAACCTAACTGGAATTCCTTTTGGACCTCGTGGAGAAGGAAGTAGTATAAACAAAATAATGTTTGATGCTAGAACTAAAGGCTTTAGTGAACTTATAAAAAGAAGATTTATATTAGGTAGTTATATACTTCAAAGAGAAAATCAAGAAAGACTATTTAAAAATGCAGAAAGATTAAGACATCTAATCGTAGATAAGATGAATGAGTTATATAAAACTTACGATGCTATGATCTTACCAGCTAGTGGAGGAGTAGCTCCTAAGTTTGATAACGAAATAGATAGAATGAGTGATAGGTATTTGATACTAGAAAACCATATGGCAATAGGTAACTTTGGAGGATTCCCTAGTATTACTATTCCAAATGGATTTGTAAATGGTATGCCTATTGGAATTAATATTACAGGTAGAGTTTTTGAGGATGCCTTAACTTTAAATATTGCAAACAAAATAGAAGAGGCTTTAGGATATAAAGGACTTATAAAGGAGGAATACGATGTATAAAGTAGTTATTGGACTAGAAGTACACTGTGAGGTTAAAACAAATTCAAAAAACTTCTCAAGTGCGAGAAATACATATTCAGAATATCCAAACGAAAATATAGATACAACAGATTTAGGATTACCTGGAATACTTCCTGTTGCAAATAAAGAAGCATTTAAAAAGTCTTTAAAAATGGCTCTTGCTTTAAACTGTAAAACTCCTGATGTAGTAATGTTCGATAGAAAAAACTATTACTATCCAGACCTACCTAAAGGCTATCAGATAACACAAGAAACAAAACCTGTAGGTAAAAATGGATATGTTATGATTAACGTAAATGGTGAGGATAAAAAGATTCTTATCAATAACATCCACCTAGAAGAGGATACCGCATCCCTCGACCATTTTAAAGATTATTCATTAATAGATTATAATAGAGCTGGCGTACCTTTACTTGAAACAGTTACAGAACCTTGTATGCATTCTTCGGATGAAGCAATAGCTTTTCTTGAATCTTTAAAAGGTATATTCTTATATACAGGTGTATCAGATGCACGTACAGACAAAGGAGAGATGAGAGTAGATGTGAATATATCACTTTCAAAAGATGATACATTAGGTACAAGAACTGAAATGAAAAATATAAATAGCTTTAATAGTGTACGTCTTGCTATTGAAACCGAAATAAAACGACAAAAAGAAATACTTGAAAATGGAGGAGTAATATTACAAGAAACCAGACGTTTTGATGAGGATACTTTAACTACTCATTCTCTTCGTTCTAAAGTTGACGCAGTGGATTATAAATATTATATAGAACCAAATATACCACCTATTAAAATAACTGATGAATGGATAAATGAAATAAAAAGTGAAATACCTATGCTACAATTTGAAAGGGTAGAAAAATATATTAATGACTATGGATTATCTAGGTATGATGCTACTATTCTTGTAAAAGATAAAAATGTATCTGATTATTTTGAAGAAACTGTTAAATTAGGTGTTGACCCTAAAAGCAGTTCTAATTTTATTACAAGTATTATATTAGGATATTTAAATAAAAATGAATTAAATATTGAGAAGTTATATTTAACTCCTAAAATGCTTGTAGATTTAATAAATATGGTAAATGATGGAAAAATATCGTCTAAACAAAGTAAAGAAGTATTTTTAAAATGTGTTAGTGATAAAAAAGAGCCAAAAGAGGTTGTTAAAGAACTTGGGCTTACTCAAATTACAGATGATAAAACTATACGTGATATAGTTGTAAGATTACTAGATGAAAGACCTGACTTAATAGAGGATCACAGAAAAGGTAAAAATACATTTGACTATTTTGTAGGTCAAGTTATGAAAAAAACTCGTGGTAAGGCTAATCCAGTACTTACAAGAGATATAATAAATGAAGAAATGGAAAAAAGGTGATAAAATGTTAGATGTAAAAGATATATATAAAGATTATGAAAAATATTTAGATAAAGATATTACAGTACAAGGCTGGATAAGAAGTCATAGAAAACAAAAAGAGTTTGGATTTATAGATTTTAATGATGGAACATATCTTAAAAACTTACAAGTAGTTTATGATAATACATTATCTAACTTTGATGAAGTAAGTAAAATGAGACTTGGGTCTGCTATAAGCATAACTGGTAAATTAATTAAGTCAGAGGGCACACAAGACTTTGAACTTAAGGCAAGTAATGTAAAACTAGAAGGGGATTCAAAAGATGATTATCCCCTACAGTCTAAAGGTAGACCAACTCGTGAATTTTTAAGAGAAATTGCATATCTTCGTCCTAGAACAAATTTATTTAATGCAGTATTTAGAGTAAGAAGTATAGCTGCATATGCAATACATAAATACTTCCAGGATAGGGGATATGTATACTTCCATGCTCCAATAATAACATCAAGTGATTGTGAAGGAGCAGGGGAGATGTTTCAAGTAACAACACTTGATTTAGATAGAGTTGCAAAAAGTGGTAAAGTTGATTACAGTAAAGATTTCTTTAATAAGAGAGCATCACTTACAGTAAGTGGTCAACTTCAAGCAGAAACATTTGCAATGGCCTATAAGAAAACTTATACATTTGGACCTACATTTAGAGCAGAAAATTCAAATACAAAATACCATGCATCTGAATTTTGGATGATTGAACCTGAAATTGCATTCTGTGACCTTGAGATGGACATGGATATAATGGAAGATATGCTTAAATATGTAGTTAAATATGTACTTGATAATGCTAAAGAAGAGATGGAGTTATTCGATAAATTTGTTGAAAAAGGCTTAATAGAAAAACTAACTAAACTTATAAATAGTAAGTTTACAAGAATAGACCATGAAGATGTAATAACAATACTAAAGAAAGCAGACGTCAAATGGGAATTTGAACCTGAATATGGCGAGGATATTGCTAAAGAGCACGAAAAATACATCACTGAATATTTTAAAGGTCCTGTATTTATTAAAAACTGGCCTAAAGATATAAAAGCATTTTATATGAAACAAAATGATGATGGTAAAACTGTTGCTGCAGCAGATTTAGAAGTACCTGGCGCAGGAGAACTTATGGGTGGTTCTCAAAGAGAAGATGACTATGATAAGTTAGTTAAACGTATGGATGAACTCAAAATGGATAAAAGTTCTATGGATTGGTACTTAAACTTAAGAAAATATGGTGGTTGTACTCATTCAGGATTTGGTATGGGATTTGAAAGATTACTCATATATTTAACTGGTGTAGATAATATAAGAGATGTAATTCCATATTATAGAACCCCTGGAAATTGTGACTATTAAAAAAATGGTAATTAATTTTACCATTTTTATTTGCCACAACTTTCTTTTATAAAAGAATCAAATAAAGGGTGAGGACGAGTAGGTCTTGATTTAAATTCTGGATGGAACTGTGATGCTATAAAATGTTTATGATGAGGTAATTCTATTATTTCAACTAAATTAGCCTTTTCGTTTATTCCAGAAAATACCATACCTTTACTTTCTAATAACTCTTTATATTTATTGTTAAATTCATATCTATGGCGATGACGCTCAAGTATTTTATCTTGTTTATAGTCTTTATATGCTAAAGTACCTTTCTTTAGTGTACATTCATAATTTCCAAGTCTAAGAGTACCTCCCATATTTACAATAGATTTTTGGTCTGCCATCAAGTCTATTATAGGATTTTCACAAGTTGGATTAAATTCAGTAGATGATGCATCACTAAGACCACATACATCTCTTGCAAATTCAATTACTGCAAGTTGCATCCCTAAACATATTCCAAGAAAAGGAATATTGTTCTCTCTTGCATACTTTATTGCCTTAATCTTTCCTTCAATCCCACGGCTTCCAAATCCACCAGGAACTAATATTCCTTTTGAATTTTTAAACACTTCTTTAAGATTTACTTTAGAATCTTCTAAAGATTCAGAATCTACCCAATTTATATTAATCTTAGTATTATATTTATAACCTGCATGTTTTAATGATTCTACAACAGAAATATATGCATCGTGTAACTCAACATATTTACCTACTAGAGCTATTTCTATTTCATCTTTTAAGTTATCTACTGTTTTAATCAATTCTTTCCAATAATCTAAATTTGCTTTTCTAATAGGTAATTTAAATTGTTTAAGTATTATTTCATCTATTTTTTGATTATAATAATTTATTGGAATTTCATATATATTCTTAACATCTATAGAATCTATTACATTGCTGATGGGTACAGAGCAGAATAAAGATAACTTATTTTTAATATTTTCCCCTGTATTATATGGCACACGACAAACAAGAGCATCAGGTCTAATACCCATATTTCTTAAGTCTCTAACACTATTTTGTGTAGGTTTAGTTTTAAGTTCATTAGAACCGTATATAAAAGGAATCAAAGTACAGTGAACAAAGAAAGTATTTTCTAATCCTTTTTCATATTGTATTTGTCTTAGTGCTTCAATAAAACTTTGAGATTCTATATCTCCAACAGTACCTCCAATTTCAGTAATAACAATATCCGCACCACTCGTAATGCCCGCTTCGTATACTTTATTTTTAATTTCATTAGTTATATGAGGTACCATTTGAACAGTCGCACCTAAATAATCTCCGTGACGTTCTTTATCTATAACTGATTTATAGATTTTTCCACTTGTAATATTAGATGTAAAATTTAACTCTTCATCTATAAATCTTTCATAGTGACCTAAATCAAGGTCAGTCTCACATCCATCGTATGTTACAAATAC
>CANRDA010000053.1 GCA_947629285.1 uncultured Bacilli bacterium | reverse complement strand
TAGCGTGAAGTGCGAAAGTAGTCTTACCACTTGATTCAGGTCCAAAAATCTCAATAATCCTACCTTTTGGATATCCTCCTATTCCAAGAGCAATATCTAGTGATATGGAACCAGATGATATAGTATCTATTTTTTGATTTTCATGTTCCCCTAATTTCATAACAGAGCCTTTACCAAATTGTTTTTCTATATCCGCTAAAACTTGCTCTAAAGTTTTGTCAGTATTTACTGATTTTGCCATTCTCTTTCCTCCTTTAAATTTACAAATATATTATACTAAATAAAAAAAGGTTTGTCAATACATTTACCGAACATTTGTTTATAAAAATTGCAATGCTAATTTTGCAGAAATAAAAAAAGAGTATTTTTAGTTACTCAATTTTTTTTCAAATATTTTTTGTATATTTTCAATCAACCATTTTTCATCACTTTTTTTATATGTCACTAATAGAATTTGTTCAACTTTTTCAACATTACTGCCACTTACTATTTTATCATTTACTATTTTATAATTAAAGCAATCAATAGTTATTCTAAATTTTAATTTTTTTTCACTAAATTCTGTAATACAGTATCCTACAAGTTCTACATCTTTAGTTACTTCGTTACAATTTTTTTCTTTATATCTTTTTAATTTATCAATATAAATATCTTTAATAGAACCAGTTAAAACATCATCTAATTCTAAAGAAAATTCACTTATCTTATTCAGAAATTCTAAATACTTGTCATACAATTCTTGCTGTAATTCAGGCACATTAATATTTGGGTCTATATTATTAATTTCCTCATCATTCATGTGTGTTTTAACGTTAAATGTAAGGTCTTTTTTTTCATTAATTATATTTAAACATTCTTTATATTTTTTACTCTGTTTGTGTTGAAATTTAATTGACAAAATTATTCCAGTTAAACAAACTATAATAATTAGAATTAACACTACAATTACAAATACAAGTGGCATATTAACACATCCTTTATTATAATAATTGTAACATAAATTTAAATAAATTCAATAACCTATTCTATTTTTTTGTTTAAACATTTAGAAACAAGAAAAAGTATTGTACCATAAACTATATTAATTAAAATAGAACTATATATTCCTTTTAGTAAATCTAAAAAGCAAAAATTTACATAATCTAAAATTATTAAAAATATATAGCTTATAATCCTATAAATAATTATTACAATTATATTTATTAAATTAGCATTAAATATGTTATATTTAATATATTTGTAAAGTGTTACAACAAAAATACTACATATGCCAAAACAAATAGTATTTATAAATACTAAATCTGTGAATGCTATGTCATAAATTAATCCAAAAAACATAGCAGATAAAATAAAATTAATTTTATTATTTTTGTAATATGGATGTAGTATAGTAAATGAAGTCAGTAAAAAAAGAGGTACTAAAATAGTAGCAAATGTAAAATTAGAAATGCAGGATTCTAATATTAATGATAATACAATTAATAAATAATACATTATTCTGTAGCCTTTCTATTTAGTATAGTAACTGTACTTATATTTTCAAAATCCGCACTTGGTGTTACTTCTACTATACTATTTAAGTCATACTCATCCTTTACTACTTTAGATACTTGACCTATTAGTATTCCACTTGGAAAGTAATCAGTAAGTCCTGTAGTTGTAACTAAGTCCCCTTCTTTTATATTATCAGACTTTGTTATACCTTCTATTTTATATACATTTAGCTCTTTATCATATCCAGTTAAAAGTCCATATAAATATGAATCGTTAGAATCTATCTTAATAGATATTTTATTACTTATCTCATCACTTGTTAAAAGTTTTACTGTACTTGAGAAGTTACTAACACTAGTGACTCTACCTATTAAGCCTTTTGGAGTTATTACTGCATCTCCTTTTTTTACTCCATTTCTCTCTCCTTTATCTATTACTATATTATTATACCAATATCCTACATTTCTATTTACTACTGTTGCATTAATATAAGTATATTCAGATAGTGTTGCATTCAAATCAAGGGTAGATTTTAAATCTGCAACTTCTTTTTGAAGTTCTTTTATCTCTGCATAGTATAGTTCAGTCTTTTCTACTTTTTCTTTTAAATCAGTATACTTTTTATATAAGTCTTTTTTCTCGTTATGTATATCTATTTCATCTTTTACAAATTTAATAGGTGTATAAAAAATCTTAGATATAAATGTAGTAGTATCTTTTATTGCTTTTTCAAAAAAGTTTAATTCCTTATCGTCATCTATCGTATAAGATGTTATTCCAAGTAATAGTGCGAATACTACTATTAATATTATTATTACTTTTGCTTTACTCTTCTTTTTCATTTAATCACCTATTTTTATTATAGTACATAAACTCTTATTTTAAAAGTTAATATCGTCGTTTTCTAAAAAACTATAATAATTTTTTTTAGTTATTATGATGTGGTCTAAAAACTTTACTCCAAGTATTTTAGATGCTTCAACTAAGTTTTTAGTTATATCATAGTCCTGTTTACTTGGAAGTGGATTCCCTCCTGGATGATTGTGTATACATATAATCGCACTAGCTCCAAGAAGGTAAGCCTCTTTAAATATTTCTCGTGGGTGGACTAAACTATAATTTACTGTACCTATAAAAAGTAATTTATCTCCTATTACTTTTTTACCACTATCTAAGTATATAGCATAAAAATATTCTTGCAATTTATCTCCAATTTTATCTTTGTAATATTTATATACTAAATCTGCACTCGTCAGTTTTACATTTTTTATAGTATCTACTTCTCTATTTATTCTTTTACCTAGTTCTATTGCAGCAAGTAAATCACAAGATTTACTCATACCAATACCTTTTATTTCTTTTAAAAACTCTAAATTGATATCGTTTAATTTCTTTATGTTATCTATTTTACTTAATACTTTAACTCCTAAATCTTTAGCTGACTCTCCTTTTGTACCTGTTTTAAATATTATAGCAAGTAACTCTTCGTTACTTAAATTTTCTACTCCATAATTTATAAGTCTTTCTCTTGGTCTATCTAAAGTTGGAATATCTTTTATTTTAACCACTAATTACTACCTCCTCATATTTTGTTAATACTTGACTTATAATAGATGAAATTGCAGTATTATCGTTAGTACTTTTTAATACTTCATCATAGTTGACTAATAATTCTAAGAAATCTTTATTTGTGATACTAAATTTTTTTATAATAGTATCATATCCAAGAGACTTGTATAGTTCAACTATCTTATTTGCATTTTCTTCTATCTTTGTTATTCCTACATATACATAGTATAAATTATCTTGTTTAGTGTATACATAGTTTTGAAGTTCTATCGTATTTTCTTCTAAACTTTCTAAATTTGAAAATACCCCGTACTGGATAAAGTATAGCTCTTCTCCTACTCCAGATACTTTTATACCTTCAAAATCGTTATATTGTCTTAAGAAAAAATTAGATAGAAAAAAACCGATAACAATCGCAATTAAAAATGTTAATAAATATTTTTTCATATTATCACCATTTTTATTTTAGCTTAAGTTACGGTTTTATTTTGTCGAATTTTATTCTTCGCTATCTTTCTTTACTAATACTTCACGAGGTTTAGAACCGTTTTGAGGTCCTACTATTCCACGTTCTTCTAGTAAGTCTATGCATCTAGCTGCTCTATTATATCCTAAACGAAATCTTCTTTGTAAAAGTGAAGCACTAGCCTTGCCTTGTTCGATTACAAAGTCTACTATTTCATTATATAGAGGTTCTTCGTAATCATCTTTATTATCTACCATAGTAGTTGCGCCTTTTTCTTCTTCATCCATAAGAAGTGTCTCATCATAGTGAGCTTTTTGCTCCCTACATACATAATCTACTATCGCCTTAGTCTCTTCTTCAGATATAAATGTACCTTGGATACGAATAGGAGCATTAGTACCTTGAGGTAGGAACAACATATCACCTCTACCTAATAGTTTTTCTGCACCTATCATATCTAGTATAGTTCTTGAATCTATACCACTAGATACTGCAAATGATATACGAGATGGAATATTTGCCTTTACAACTCCTGTGATTACATCTGTAGATGGACGTTGTGTTGCAACGATTAAATGTATTCCAGCCGCACGTGCCATTTGAGTAATTCTCATAATAGAATCTTCTACTTCTTTTGCAGCAACTAACATAAGGTCTGCAAGTTCATCTATTATTACTACTATAAAAGGCATACGTTTTTCTTTTTCATCTTCAGGAAGTCCTTCGTTCTTTTTATCTATATAAGCATTATAACTTTCAATGTTTTTAGTTTGACTTTCCTCAAACACATCATAACGTCTCTCCATTTCAGCAACTATTCTTTTTAAGGCAACATTGGCTCTTTTAGGGTCTGTTACAACAGGTGCGAGTAAATGTGGAACTCCGTTATATATTGAAAGTTCGACTTTTTTAGGGTCTACAAGTACTAGTTTTACTTCATCTGGTTTAGTACGCATAAGAATGGATGCTAGTATACTATTTATACAAACTGATTTACCACTTCCAGTAGAACCAGCTACTAAAAGGTGTGGCGTCTTATTTATTTCCATCCACTGTGGCTCACCCATTATATCACGTCCAAGTACAGCAAGTAGTTTTGAGTTTGCTTTAGACTGAGGTACGCTTGCTAATACCTCTCTTACTGTTACCATGGAAATGTTTTTATTTGGAAGTTCTATTCCTATTGTATTCTTACCTGGAATAGGAGCTTGTATACGCACATCTTTAGCTGCTAGAGCAAGGGCTATTTCTCTATTTAAACTAAGTATTTTACTTACTTTAGTTCCTGCTTTAATCTCTAGTTCATACTGAGTTACAGCAGGACCTACGTGAGTGGCAACAACGTGTGCCTCTATTCCAAAATCTAATAAAACTTGAGTAAGTATAGGTATATTATTCTTTATTAAAAGTTCGTTTTCTTTATTATCAGTCTTAGTTGGTTTATTAAGTAAAGATATTGGAGGGAATGTATATTTTTTATTTATAACCTCACCTTCGGTATTATTAACTACGACAACATCTTTTACCTCTTCTTCCACTTCTTCTTTTTCCTCTACTACCTCTTCTTTAGGCTCTTTTTTATGTTTATGTTTCTCACCCATATGAGAGGCTACTGATTTTACTCCATTACCAGTTTTCTTAAGTATTTCATATAGTGAAAGACCAGTATAGATTATTATTCCACATATTATTAATGCAACACATATAAATCTTGCACCTGAAAGTGTCAGAAGGGTTGTAAAAATACTTATAAATATCGCACCTATTACTCCTCCACCAGTTTCTGGGAACCAAGCACGCTCATTAATGCTTTTCATTACATTATCTATTGTAACTTTTATTACATTCATTCCATCTTTTATTAGATTAAATTTTTCTGGATTTATACCTTCTGCTTTAATGTATGAGGAATGAAGAAGTGTTAAAACACCTATTGCTATTACAAAAAGTCCTATAGTCTTTCCAGTCAATATTTTAGGTATTTTCCTTTTTACTATAATATAGCAACCTAAGGCACCAACCAAAATCAAAAATAATGCCCAGAGTGTTCCAAACAAGAAACACGAAAAACCTTTTATAAAATCAGCAACTGGACCAAAAGGGCAAAGTCCTATAATAGCAACTAATACAAGAAATATTCCTTTTAATTCTACTATATAACCACTTGGCTCAGTATTTTCTTCTTTTCTTTTTTTCTTTTTCATAGTGCCTCCTTAGTCTCCATAAACATTATATCATATTTTTTGACAAAATTAATTATAAAATGTTAACAAATTTATTAATTTCGTATATTAAATTTTCTATTTTTACTTCTTCTATTTCGTTTATTTTATCACACCTATTATCTTTTTTAGATATTCTATATCTTCTATCTTATTTATTGCAAAACACTTCCTACCTAAGTCTTTTAAGGATGCTCCTATGTGGTATAAAGTATCATCTACTATCATAAATCTATCGTGAAATATATTTGAATACTTTATTGTTAAGCTTGGATATTGTTTATTAAATTTATTTATATCTAATTT
>CANRDA010000052.1 GCA_947629285.1 uncultured Bacilli bacterium | reverse complement strand
ACTTATATCTCCATCATTTACATTTAAACAGTTGGGACATTCCCACTTTCTTATTCTTAAATCATTTAATTCTTTATTTTGATATCCACATCTTGGACATATCTGACTACTTGGATAATATGTACCTATTTGATAAAACAACTTGTTTTTCCATTTGCTTTTATACTTTAGTTGTCTTATTAGTTCTGCCCATGATGCACCACCTGATAATATCATTATACTACTAGTACATTTGTTTGTAAATAGTTTTTTTACTTTCCAAGCACTTTCCGAGTAGATAAAAAGCACATAAAATGTACTTTTTAATAATTATTAGCTTTTCTTTCAAAATAGCTTTGTGGGTGTGAACAAACTGGACAAACTTTTGGAGCATTTTTACCAATTACTATATGTCCACAATTACGACAAATCCAAATTGTATCTCCATCACTAGAGAATACTAACTCATCTTCAATATTTTTAAGTAATTTTTTGTATCTTTCTTCATGTTCTTTTTCTATTTTTGCAACTTCTTCAAAAAGATAAGCTATATGGTCAAACCCTTCTTCTTTAGCTGTTAAAGCAAAGCCTTTATACATATCTGTCCATTCATAGTTCTCACCTTCTGCAGCTGCCTTTAAATTATCTTGAGTAGATTTAATCTCTCCACCTTCTAATAATTTAAACCACATTTTAGCATGTTCTTTTTCATTATTAGCAGTTTCCTCAAATATTGCAGCTATTTGCTCATAGCCATCTTTTTTAGCCTTACTAGCAAAATAAGTATATTTATTTCTAGCTTGACTTTCTCCTGCAAATGCAGCCATTAAATTTTGTTCTGTTTTACTTCCTTTTAATTCCATACTATCTCCTTCTTTTCTAATATCAAAGTCTACTTAACTTTGATTACAAATATAGTATAACATATTTAAAATTAAAAATAAATATTTTATGTACTGAAAAATAAATTAGGAATTCCTAATTTATTCAGTTCTAAGAGCTATAACCGGGTCTTTTTTACTTGCAAGACTAGATGGTATTAATCCAGCAATAATAGTAAGTATAGTGCTTATAAGTACTAATACTACTGCACCTACTATTGGAAGTAAACTTGATACTGCTACTCCAGTTATACCCTTTATTAAAATATTAATAAATATATTTAGTATACAAGTAATAATAATACCTATTAATCCAGATGTAAGTCCTACTATAAATGTCTCAGCATTAAATACTCTTGATATATCTTTTTTACTAGCACCAATAGCTCTTAAAATACCAATTTCTTTTGTTCTTTCAAGAACTGATATATAAGTAATAATTCCAATCATTATACTAGATACTATTAAAGATATTGATACAAATGCAATAAGTACATAACCTATAACATTTACTATAGTAGTAACACTATTCATAAGAAGTCCTACATAATCTGTATACTCTATTTTATCTTCTTCAAGTCCATCATTTATTTTAGATTCGTTATATTTATCTATAATATCTTTTATTTTATCTTTAGATTCAAAATCTTTAGGATAAATATTTATTGTATATGGACTATCTAAGTCTACTATACCTAGTTTCATTAAGTTATTTTCATAACTTTCTAAGTCTTTATATTCATCATTAGTAAATACATTTTTACTTGGATTTGATAATTGTTCTTTTGCTATTTCACTTTCGTTTATATTATTTATAACATAGTCAGTTAATTCTTTTGTATATCCAACACCATTTATAACTGATATATTACTATCCTCTTTAGGTCTTATTATACCTACTATTTTTAAATCCAAGCCATCGTTTACTATTTTACTTATATGAGATAAATCATTACTTTTATCTACCCATTTATTATTTTCTTTTACATAGTAATCAGTATTTAGTACAAGTTTATAATTTGTATTCAATATATCGTCATATGTATATTTAGTAGTTTCAAAATCTTGTATCTCTTTTCCTGCATACATATTTTGCATAGTCTCTTGTATTTCTTTTTGGTCTTTTAAACCTATTGAATATAATACATAATCACTTATTTCATTATTTTCATCTACTATTAAAACTAATTCATTATATTCTTTAGGTAATCTTCCACTAACTACATCATACTCACTTTTAAGTAAAGAAGTATTTGTTGTAAGTTCATTAAATATTGGAATGTTACTACTAACCATACTATTAGTTGTATCAACTCCAAAAAGGTTCATCATTCCACTTGGATTTACTTTTAAAGAATCTTTAGTATATATCTGAAGGTCAAGCGCATATGTGTATTTAATATCGTTTACATAATTTTTTAACTCTTTATTATTTTCTATAAATTTTTTAAATTCTGTTAAATTATTAGTTGTAATCCCACCATACATAGTAGTTATCATATCAGTCATTATATTATTAGAATATACTGCATCTAAAGCGTGATCTTTTTTGTCATTAGAATTCATGAAAGATGTCATAAGAGATGATGCATCTACACTATTTTTCTCTATTGTAAGTGGGTAACTAGTTAATGTATCCTTTTGAACTTTAGCTATATAATTATTTACTCCATTTGATAGAGATAGTATCAAAGCTATACCAATTATACCTATACTACCTGCAAAAGATGTAAGTAATGTTCTACCTTTTTTAGTCATAAGATTATTTAAAGATAAAGAGAGTGCAGTTAAAAAACTCATACTTGTTTTTTTAGTTTTGCCTTGCTTTAATTCTATAATCTCTTTTCCATCATAAGGGTTAGTATCACTCGTAACCTCTCCATCTTTTAAACTAATTATTCTATTAGAATAGTTATTTGCAAGTTCAGGGTTATGAGTTACCATTATAACTAATTTATCTTTACTTATCTTTTTTAGTAAATTCATAATTTGAACACTAGTCTCACTGTCCAAAGCACCAGTTGGTTCATCTGCTAAAAGTATATCAGGATTATTTATTAGGGCACGTGCGATAGCAACCCTTTGCATTTGCCCACCACTAAGTTGATTTGGTTTTTTATGGATGTGTTCCTTAAGACCTACTTCTTTTAAAGCCTCTATTGCCTTTTTTCTTCTTTCTTTTTTACCTACTCCAGATAAAGTTAAGGCAAGTTCTACATTAGATAGTACTGTTTGATGAGGTATTAAATTATAACTTTGAAATATAAAACCTACTCTATGATTTCTATATGAATCCCAATCTTTATCTTTATATTTTTTAGTAGATATCTCATTTATAATTAAATCTCCACTTGTGTATTTATCTAGTCCTCCTATTATATTTAAAAGAGTTGTCTTACCACTTCCACTTGGACCTAGTATAGATACAAATTCATTTTCTCTAAAGTTTATATTAACTTTATTAAGCGCTTTTTGTGTGAACGCACCTGTATTATATATTTTTGTAATGTTTTTTAATTCTAACATAATTCCTCCAATCTAAGCATATACGATTATACCATACTTATGAAAAAAAGTGAATTACTCACTTTTTACAGATTCTGTAAGTTCTACTGTTGTTTCTTCTAATTTATTTTCTCTATAATATTTAACCTTTATTTTATCTCCTACCTTATATTTATAAAGTATGTATTTAAAGTGTGATACATCATCTACTTTTTCACCTTCTATTTCAACTATTACATCTCCTACTTTAAGTCCAGCTTTATCTGCAGGCATACCTTCTTCAACTTCACTAAGTACCGCACCAAACTCTACATCATCACTTATTCTTATACCATAGTAATATTGTAAAGCAAATGTATTTGTAAGGTCAACTGGTTGTACACCTATATATGGTCTTGTAATTTTACTACCAGTTTCTATATTACCTACTAGGTCACTAACTAAATTTATTGGTATTGCAAATCCCATTCCTTCAACACCACTACCAACTAATTTAGATGAAGTTATACCAATTACTTCTCCTCTAATATTACAAATAGGACCACCACTATTACCATTATTTATTGATGCATCAGTTTGTATTACTTCCATAAGGGCTGAACCACTACTAAGTTTTACAGATATTTTTCTATTTACTCCAGATATAATACCTTTAGTAATTGTTCCTATATATTCTTTACCTAAAGGAGCTCCAACAGTAAATACTGTATCTCCTAACTCTACACTAGATGAATCTCCTAAAGCAGCAACTTTTTTAACCTTAGATGCATCTACTTTAAGTACAGCAATATCGTAGTATTCGTCCCCACTTACTAAACTTGCTTCTGCTTCTTCGCCGTCAATAAAAGTAACGACATATCTATTTCCTCCATCTATTACATGGTAATTAGTAAGTATATATCCATTTGTATCATCTTTTTTATATACAAATCCTGATCCTGATGCGATAGATGTTCTATTATTAGATACTTCTATATATACAGCAGATTCATAAACATTATTTATACCTTCTTTTAAATCACTCATCTCTTCTAAAGTTGTAGTTTTAACATTTTCAGTAACAACCTTCTGTTTTAAAAGTCCACCTCTACTAGTTATAGTAAGTCCCCACATTACAAAAGCACCTAATACAAATGCACATATAGCAATAATTATTCTAACTGTAAGGTAGTCTTTTGAGTTTTTATTATTTGCTGCTTTTTCTTTTTTTATTTTAGCTTCATTTGAATTTTTTGGCTCTTCTACAATTTTTATTTCCTCTTTAGATTTCTCTTCATTTTTTGAGTCTTCTTTATTCTCAATATTTGAATCTTCATTTAGAGTTTCTTTTTCTTCTGTGTCTTTCATATAAACCACACATTCCTTTCACTTTGTTCAAGGCAAACATAGTCATGAATATTTCATTTATTTTCAGACTAATCCTCCTAACTACATTAATAGTATACCTTAAATATGAAATTTATATGAAATGTAAATAAATTTTTATTTTTATTTTAAATAAAAACACCTTTAGTATATTCCTAAATGGTGTTTTAAATCATTAATAAATATAATTTTACTATTAATTTTTAAGTTCGTAATGACATGTCTCATCTAATAACGAGTCTGGCAACGTCCATTTATCTGATATGTATATTGTTGTATGATCTGTATCATAACCTGCCCTATGAAGCATAGATGTTGATTTTGATACTTGTCTTGTATCAAAACTACTTAAATCCAACTCTTTTAGACCGTAACAAAAAGAAAACATATAGGACATATCTTCTACACTTGATGTATCAAAATTGCTTAAATCTAATGTAGTTAGCCCTGCACGTCCTGAAAACATATAGGACATATCTGTTACATTTGACGTATTAAAGTCTTTTCCAAATATAATCTTTTTTAACTTATAATCATCATCTCCTAAATTCTCCATACCAAACATGTGTGACATATTTTGTACACTTGACGTATTAAAAGCACTCAAATCCAACTCTTCTAAATCCTGTTGACCAGAAAACATATAAGACATATCTGTTACATTTGAAGTATCAAAATTCTCTCCAAATATAATTTTTTCTATATATCCACTTCCATTATCATTAAAATAAAACATATGAGACATATTTGTTACTTTACTTGTATCAAAGCTGCTTAAATCTATAGTACCATTAACATTTCCAAACATGTAAGACATATCTGTTACATTTGAAGTATCAAATTCACTTATATCAAGAGTAATTCTTACATAATCAGTATCAAACATATGACTCATGTTTTTTACTTTGCTAGTATCAACATCATTAAAAATTACAACATAAATATCAGAAAACATATCCATAAGATATGAACAATCTTCAGGTAATCTTATACCATTCTCACTATATATATATATTTTCCCATTTCGGTAACCCTCATCAGTACATTCGCCATATTCATCATCATAGTATATGCAATATTTTTCACCTGAAATATATGCATGAATCTTTCCATCATCTGATAAATCAAAATAAGAAGCAGGTTCTAACGCAAGAAACTCTTCCTTGCTCATTCCTTCTGGTAATCTTCCGTTAGGTAAAAATTCTATTGTGCCTATACCATTTTCAGATAAAATCCACCCATTTTTATTAAGTGTACTATAAACAATCTCGTTATCCTTACCTTCATTACAATATTTTACTGTTTCATTTGTTATCTTTCCTTTTTTATCAAATGTTATTGTCCCACTACATGGTTTTGTTCCAT
>CANRDA010000051.1 GCA_947629285.1 uncultured Bacilli bacterium | reverse complement strand
TAAATTTGCTATATTAAACCCTTATAAAACAACGTTGTCAATACTTTTTATTAATTTTTTTCGTGTCTTTATCCTGGGATGATATAAATATACTTGAATAATGGCATTAAAAGTGCTATAATGAATATGCTGGAAGATGCGATAAATGGTCCTATATGAAAAACCTACTAATCGAAATAATTGGGAATCTAATTCGTAGCTGGTGTTGAAGACCTATCAATTTAGGGATCCTAAAAGTTACGATGTGATGCCCACCTGGGAGACTAGGTTTTATTCGATTCAGGACTACGCTCTTCTGGCATTTTAATTAGGAGGCTGTATGATACAAGATATGACACTTTTAGAAGATACATATGTAATATTTGATTTAGAGACTACTGGATTTTATCCAAATTCAGGAGATTCTATAATAGAAATTGGTGCGGTAAAAATTCAAAATGGTAAAATAATTGATAGATATGATGAATTAATTAATCCAAACACATTAGTTAGTGATGAAATTACTAAAATAACAGGTATTAGTAATGATATGTTAAAAGGTAAAAGAAATGAAGAAGAGTGTGTTAAGGACTTTATGAAGTGGGTAGGAGATGTACCTATTGTAGCTCATAATGCAAAGTTTGATTTATCGTTTTTAGATATGGCATATTTAAAGTATAATTTAGGTAGAATTAATAATACTGTTATAGACACTTTAGGATTGTCGAGATATTTAGAATCTAATGAAAAATATCATAATTTAGCTACTTTAGTTAAACGATATAATATTCCTTGGGATGAGGATAAGCACCACCGCGCAGATTATGATAGTGAAGGTACTGCTTTAATATTTTTACAAATGCTAAAAAAATTAGAATTAAATAATATTAAAACTTTAAAAGAATTATATAGGTATCCCTTTATTGTTTTAAGAAAAAATTAAAAATTGACATTTTATGATAAGTATGATAATATATAGCTCGTAAGGGGGATTTGCATGATATTCAAACTAACAGATGAACAGATTGAAGAAATATTATATTTATACGGAGGTTCAAAAAGAACTATTAAGGCAATAGAATTTAAATTAAATTATCTAGGTGTTATTGATGATTACGATGACTATGTTGAAATTGTTAAAGCTGTATTAAGTCAACATCAAAGTGTTCAAGCACAACTAGAAAATTCAGGGATAAAATATAGTTATAGTAATATAGAAAACCTTTCTAAATTATATAATGTTGAATTAGCGAGAGTTTATATGAGCTTAGATGAAATAATAGAACTTGAATTAAAAAGAATGTATGAAAATATAGACCATAAATATACAGAATTGCAAAAAGCACTTTCTAAATAAAAAACGACACTTTTAATAGTGTTCTTTTTTTATAATTAAGTGGGTGATAAAATGAAAATATATTTAGACCTTATCATGATACTTAATTTTTTTATTGATTTTATATTATTACTTACAGTATCAGTAATACTTAAAAGAAATATAAAAATAACACGTATAATGCTTGGAGCATTTATAGGAGGTATTAGTATACTGCTCTTATTTTTTAATATAAATAGTGTACTATTATTTGTACTTAAGTTTTTAATAAGTGTAGCAATGACTATAATTACATTTAAATTTGTAAATATAAAATATACTTTAGTAAATATACTGTATTTATATATGTCAAGTATTATACTTGGAGGATTTTTATACTTACTTAATATAGAGTTTTCATATAAGCATATAGGTATAATATTCTTTAATAATGGACTATCTATAAATTTTATATTTTTATTAATATTCTCACCACTAATACTATATATTTATATTAAGCAAACTAAAAATTTTAGACTAAATTATTCTAACTATTACAATATAGATATTATATTAAAAAATAAAAAATATAAATATACCGCATACCTAGATACAGGTAATACTCTAATAGATAATTTAACAAGAAAACCTGTAATACTTATAGATAAAAGAAAAATACTATTTGATATTAAAGAGTTTAGACTCATTCCATATATGGGAGTAAATGGTTTAAATATGATTAAAGTTATAAAAGTAGATAAAGTACTTTTTAATAATAAAGAGTATAAAAATATATTACTTGGAATTATGGATAAGATTAGTTTAGATGGAGTAGATGTAATACTTAATAAAAGATTATTGGAGGAATAATATGATAAAAAATATAATTAATTTTATAAAAAAATTACTAAGTAGTGAAGGTGTATATTTTGTAGGTAGTACGGATAAACTACCTGAGCCACTGTCTAAAGAAGATGAGGTAAAATTTGTAGAGTTATCTATGGTAGGAGATGAGTATGCACGCAATAAACTTATAGAGCACAATCTTCGTCTAGTCGTGTTTCTTGCTAAAAAGTATGAAAATACAGGTGTTGATTTAGAAGATTTAGTAAGTATTGGAACTATTGGACTAATAAAGGGAGTAAATACTTATAAACTAGATAAAAATATTAAACTAGCTACATATGCATCTAGGTGTATAGATAATGAGATTTTAATGTTTTTAAGGAAAAATAAAAGAAGAAGAGGGGAAGTTAGTTTTGAAGACAGCCTAAGTTATGATAGTGAGGGTAATGAGCTACACCTAGAAGATATATTAGGTACAGCTGATGATTTAGTAACTAGACCTTTAGAAGAAGAAATAGAAAAGAAAATACTTTATCAGGAATTAGAAAAGTTAAACGATAGAGATAAACAGATTATGTCACTTAGATATGGCTTATTTGGAAATAAAGAGCTCACACAAAAGGAGGTTGCAGAGGCTCTAGGTATAAGTCAATCATATATATCAAGAATAGAGAAAAAAGTTATAAGCAGGTTAAAACTTCAAAATAGATAATTGTATTAAGTATATTATTTTGATATAATTAAAGTGGTGATTATATGGATGAATTAATAAAATTAGACCCAACATTTACTTTAAGCAGTTTTAAAACTAAAGTAGATAATATATTTGTAATGTTACACATGAGTCTTATGACAGATAATTTAAAAAGAGTAGACCACTTTATAAGTGATAGTGTTATGGAAGAATTTAAAAATAGACTTGCTATATTAAATCAAAATAACGAAAGAGAAATGTTTGATGAATTGAATGTAAAGTCAACTGATGTATTAGATGTTGAAATACTTCCTGATAAATATGTCATAAAAGTTAGACTAATTTCAAGATATATGGATTATATAGTAGATAAGACTACTTTAAAGTTTAAAAGTGGTAATAATACATCAAGAATAGAAAAAGAAAATATATTAGTATTTGAAAAAAAGAGAAGTGCGAAAGTACAAGGTATAGTTAGATTTTGCCCTAATTGTGGACATCCTATGGATGTAAACAAGTCTGGATACTGTGAATTTTGTCATAGTACTTATAACCAGGAGTATTATGATTGGGTACTTGTTAGTATTAATACCTATTAGGAGGTTGTATGAATCAAGAAAAGTTTAATGAATTAAGAGAAAAATATAAAAACTTTTACTATGATAGTTATGAAGTAGTTGATAACGGCGATACCATAAAAATAATATATCACTTTAAAATAGAAGGATTATGTGAATTTAATCCATACTATATAATTAATAAAGAATATATTAAAAATAATGATATAGATACTAATTTATTTAACTATTTAGTATTTCATATAGGACTTGTAGAATTAGTTAGTTATTTTAAATGTACTTGTAGTCCTAATGTAATAATAAATGCAGGATATATAGATGATACTCAAATAAATTGGTTTAAGAAACTATATTACTATGGACTTGGAGAGTTTCTATATAAAAACGGTATAGATGTATCAATGGATGAGTTTATTAATATTACTTGTACTAATAATAAAAAAAGTGAGTTTGATGTAACTTATAGACCAAATGGTAATTTAATACCTATTGGTGGTGGGAAAGATTCAATAGTTACTTTAGAACTTATGAAAGATGAGTTTGAAAACAATACTTGCTTTGTTATAAATCCTAAGGATGTAAGTATTAATTGTGCGAATACTGCAGGATATAGTGATGAGAAAATAGTTACAGTAAAAAGAGTACTAGATAAAAAACTAATAGAATTAAACGACCAAGGCTTTTTAAATGGGCATACACCTTTTTCATCACTGGTTGCCTTTGTTACATACTTTATATCATATTTACAAAATAAAAAATATATAATACTATCTAACGAGGGAAGTGCGAATGAACCAACTGTTATAGGTACTAAGATAAATCATCAATATTCTAAAACTTATGAGTTTGAAAACGACTTTAACGATTATACACTTAAATACTTTGGACTAGATATTAAATACTTTAGTCTACTTAGACCTTTAAGTGAATTTCAAATAGGTATGTTATTTTCTAAATATAAAAAATATCATAAAGTATTTAGAAGTTGTAATGTAGGAAGTAAAAGTATCCACTGGGAGTGGTGTTGCAAATGCCCAAAATGCTTATTTGTTTATATTATACTTAGTCCATTTTTATATAAAGATGAATTAGTAGATATATTTGGTGAAGATTTATTTGAAAATAAAGAGTTGCTTAATATTTTATTAGAACTTGCAGGTTATAGCGAAACTAAACCTTTTGAATGTGTTGGAACATATAGCGAGGTTAGATATGCCCTAAGTCTTACTATAAGTAAGTTAGATGGTAATTTACCATACTTATTAAAGTATTATAAAAATAACTTTGATTTAGAGTTAAATCATAATTTAAAAAAAGAGTTTAATAACGAAAACAACTTAGAAGAAAAATTCATAGAAATTGTAAAGAAGGCTTTAGAAAATGTATAATAGTATAATAGAAAAGATAAAAGATAAAAATATATGTATATTAGGCTTTGGTAAAGAGGGAGTATCCACTTATAACTTTATAAGAAGACATTTAAAAGATAAACATGTAACTATAATAGATAAGAGGGATATAAGTAGTTTAATTATTGACTCTAATGTAGATATAATATACGGTGATAACTACTTAGATAATCTAAATAATTATGATTTAATTATAAAAACGCCAGGTATTAGTTTTAAAGATATAGATATAACTGATATAAAAGATAAGATTACATCACAGTTGGAACTTGTTCTTGAAGTATTTAAAGAAAATACTATTGGAGTAACTGGTACAAAAGGTAAAAGTACAACAGTAAGTCTAATATATAATATAATTAAAGAACAAGGACTTGATGTATACTTACTCGGTAATATTGGTAATCCTATATTAGATGATGTAGAAAAATTTAATAAAAATACTTATCTTGTAATAGAAATGGCAGCTTTACAACTAGAATATGTTGAAGTCTCACCGCATATTGGAATTATACTTAATTTATTTGAGGAACACCTAGACCACGCAGGTACTTTAAAACATTATTATGAAAATAAAATGAATATGTTTAAATATCAAAATTCATCTGATATAGGTATATATAACTTAGATAATAATGATTTAGTAAGAGAAGTAAATAATAATAAAATATTAAGTAAATTATATAAAGTAACTCTTACTAATCAAAAGAGTGATGATACTATATATTTAGATAATGATAGTGTTATTTATAATGATGAAGTACTATACGATAAAAATAGTAAAAGAAACTTACTTGGAGACCATAACTTATTTAATATAATGGTCTCACTCTTGATATCAAAATTACTTAATTTAGATATAAATAAGACTGTTGATACTATAAATTCTTTTATTCCTTTAGAACACAGACTAGAGCTTGTTGGAACATATAACGATATAACATATTATAACGATTCTATTGCTACTATACCTGAGGCTACAATTAATGCAATAAAGACATTAAAAGATGTAGATACTCTAATATTTGGAGGTATGGATAGGGGAATAGACTATAAACCATTAATAGAGTTTTTAATAGAGAGTGGTGTTAATAACCTTATATGTATGCCATCAACAGGATATAAAATAGGTAAAGAGATAGAAAAGATAAATAGTAATAAAAATATATATTATATTGAACTTTTAGAAGATGCAGTAAAAAAAGCAAAAGAAATTACAAAAAAAGGTAAAATATGTTTATTAAGCCCGGCTGCAAGTAGTTATGAATACTTTAAAAACTTTGAAGAAAAAGGGAATTGTTTTAAAGATTTAGTAAAAAAGTCTATCTAATGATAGGCTTCTCTTTATATTCTTTTTCTATAAAAGTTTTTTTATCTTTTATTTTACTATTTAATGAAATTATAGTATTAATATTTAAA
>CANRDA010000050.1 GCA_947629285.1 uncultured Bacilli bacterium | reverse complement strand
GATGAAGATGTAATAGGTTTGTACCACTATAAATATGTAGAAGAGGAAGTAAAGCAGGAACAGCTAGAGGAAGCAACAAAAAAAGGTATTGAACAAGAAAAATTATCTACAGCAAAAAATCTACTAAAGAAAAATATGGACATAAGTTTTATATCGGAAGTAACAGGATTAAGTCAAAAAGAAATTGAAAAACTAAAGGAAAGTTTATAGTATTTATGATATGTTTATAAAGTTGCAGTATTAGGAAAAATAGAATTAAAATTAATAGATACATCAAATGTAACCGATTATATATCTATATTTAAATTATAAATGTAATGAAATAAATGATTAAGAACGAAAGTTCTTTTTTCTATGTAAAAGTGTGTTATAATAATAAATATTGAATTGCAACCTAAAATATACAAAAAACAACTTAAAATTGGTAGAACGCAACCGAAAGTGCAAATATAATTGTTCTTTGAAAGGAGGAAAAAAATGAACTTAGCAGATAATCTAAAAAAGATTAGAAAAGATAATAACTTGTCTCAAGAACAACTTGCTGAAAAGCTTGGAGTATCAAGACAATCAGTATCTAAATGGGAATCAAATCTTGCTTATCCAGAGATGGATAAAGTTTTACAGATATGTCAAATGTTTAATTTAAATATAGATGAATTACTTAATCAAGATATAAAAGATGTAAAGGAGACTAAAGAATCTAAATCTAATGTAAATAAATTTATAGATGATTTTCTAAACTATATTACAAAGACATTTGATATGTTTTCAAGTATGAAATTTAAAACAAAGATTAAATGTATATTTGAACAGTTAATAATAATAATATTACTTATTATATTCTTTATGTTATTTGGTGGTGTACTTGATGTTGTACTTAATAAATTCCTTAATGTGATTGATTTACCATACTATTATATACATAATTTGTTGGAAGCACTCTATATATTATTCTCACTCGTATCAGGAATTTTACTATATCTTCACATATTTAAAATTAGATACTTAGATTATTATACAGTAGTAAAAAAAGATGATAAATTAAAAACACTAGATAGACCAGAAACTATAATAATAAGAGATTCAGATTATAAATTTATAAAAGGTCTACTTAAACTCACTCTCTTTATTTTAAAAGTTTTTGGTATATTTACCTCACTTTTCTTATTATTCATATTAGTATTACAATCAGTAGCGCTCACACTATCATTTGTAATAATAAAAACTGGTTTATTTTTTATAGGACTTTTCATATTTATCATATCAACAATTGTACTTAATTTAGTACTTCTATATGTAATATATAACTTAGTATTTAACAAAAGAATAGATAAGTTTAAATCTTGTATAACATTTACTATATCAGTAGTAGTTGCTGGAATAAGTATAGGAATAATGATTATATCTATTAAAGACTTTGATTATGTAAGAGATTTAAATTCTAAGTACTTTATTGAAGATGAGACTATTATACCTATGAGTGATGATATATTAATAGATGATTTTTATGAAGTAGAATTTATAGAAAATAATTCAAATGATATAAGTATTAAGTGTATTCATTCTTATCAATATAAGTTTGAGATTAGTGCTACAACTGATGGTATAATATATTTTAGTACATATCAAGATGATACTAACTTACTTGATATACTTAGAAAAAACATAGAAGACTTTAATGATAAAAAGATTATTGACCATGATACATATAAAATATATATTTCAACTACAAAAGAGAATATAGAAAAAATAAAAAGTAATTATAAAAAGTATTATGAAGATAGAAATAATTATTATGAGAACATAAATGATTATGAAAATAAAATATATGAATTAAAATGTGAAATATCTAAAAAAGATGAAAAGATTAATGAATTAGAAGATATAATAGAAAATTATATAAAAACAAAAGAGTAAACAAGAGTTTATTCTTTTTTGTGTTATAATATAAGAGGTGGGATAATGAACATAGAATATGTATTAGATAAACTATCTAAATCTAAATTTAGAAGTAGTTTTAAACTAAAGAAAAAAGATATAGAATATATAGATAAAAAAGGCTTAGATGAAATAAGAAATCACACTATAAAGTTTATAGATGAAAGAATATCTAAAAGTTATATACCAAATGATGGAAAGCAAACTCCAATGAAGGGTCATCCAACGTTTATTGGACAGCACGCAACAGCTACATGTTGTAGAGGTTGTATACTTAAGTGGCACCATATCCCTAAAGATAAAGAATTAAGCAATGAAGAAAAAGATTATATAGTGAGTCTTATAATGACTTGGATAGAGCGTGAGTATAATGATTTTAAACGTTAGTGGTAGAACAGATATTCCTGCATTCTATTTCAAATGGTTTATGAATAGATATAAGGAAGGCTTTATAGATGTAAGAAATCCTTTTTATCCTAAAAAGGTAAGTAGAATATACTTTGATGATGTAGATGCAATACTATTTTGTAGTAAGAATCCTATTCCATGTATTAAATACTTAAAAGATATAAACAAGCCTATTATATTTCATATCACACTTACCCCATATAAAAAGGATATAGAACCAAATGTATCTTCAAAAGGTAATATAATAGAAGCAATTAAAAAAATATCTGATATCATAGGAATAGATAATGTATATGTTAGATATGACCCAATATTTATAAATGAGAGGTATACTTTAGATTATCATATAAAAGCATTTGATAAGATGTGCACTCTATTAAATGGATATGTAAAACATATAATAGTATCATTTATAGATGAATATAAGAATGTTAAAAATAATAAAAAAGTGTTAAATATAAAAAAGTTTACTTTAGATGATTATAAGAAAATAGGTCTTAGCTTTAGTAAAAGTGCGAAAGAAAATGGAATGAGTGTTCAAACATGTAGTGAAGAGTATAATTTAAAAGAATATGGCTTTATAAAAGATGATTGTATTAGTGCCTCTTTAGCCTTTAAATTAACAGGAAAGACGAACTTTAAAAGGTGGACATCACGCAACAATAAGTACTGCCACTGTGTAAATATGGTAGATATAGGAGTGTATAACACGTGTAAACACTTCTGTAAATATTGCTATGCTAATTATGATGAAAAAAAGGTTATAGAAAATTCTTTAAAACACAATCCTAATAGTTCATTACTAATAGGTGAGTTAAAGGAAGATGATGTTATAGAAGTTAGACAAGATTAATCTTGATTATTTAAATTAAAGAGTATATAATTATCTTAGGTGGAATATGAAAAATATAATAGTTAAGTTAAAAAATGAAGAAGATTTATACGATAAGTATAGTGATAATGTATCAAAAGATTTAATAGATTATTTAATTAATGAAGCAAGATATACAAAAGGAGATATAAAAGTAACTATAAATACACCTTTAGATATATCTAATATAGATTCACTTATAAAAGATGGATTACTAAAAATGAGTAATGAAACAAGAAAACTAGATATAATACACGATATGAAACAAGTAATGTTTTTAGTAATTGGAGTTATATGTTTAATCACTTCAAGTTTTGTATTTTATAATGTTATAAAAGAAATAATAGTTATAGCAGGTTGGGTAACTATATGGGAGGTGGTTGATATCTCTTTAAATGCAGATAGCAAAACTAGAGCAAGTAGAAAAATTATAAAAAGACTTATGAATTCTAAAATGGAAATTAATAAGGTGGTTAAATGAAAAAGTTTATTAAACTATTTAGTGTTTTAATAGTATTACTTGTTTGTGGATGCGATAAAGAAAAATATATAACTTGTACTAATAATATCGATAATACAGCTGAAAATTATAAATTAAATGCTACTTATAAAATATATTATAATAAAAGCTATGTAACTAAGATAGAAAAGGAAGAGAGTTATACATCAAATAATAAGAGTGTTTTAGACTATTTTGAAGAATTTAAAGATTTAAATTATAGTAATTCTAATGATTTATATGGCGGATTTACTTATAATATAAAAAGGGATAAAGCGTATGTTTATATAACTACTATTATAGATTTTAATATTTCAGATGTAAAAAAAATGGTTAAAGAAGGTTATTTAGATAAAGACTATGTAGTTTCAAATAAATTGACAACTAGAGGGGCAATGCATTTTTATGAAGCTATGGGTGCTGAATGTGAGGGAGATTGATGTGTTAACAAAAAATGAAAAAGATGTATTAAATGAACCATACTATATATTTAATAATATTGCTAAAGAATACAAAAAATATTATTTAGATATTATTAAACATTGTAAAGATATTTGTGATACTAATAATACAGTAGATGGTTCTAATAAGTGTCAAATTGTAGAAATTTCTATGAAAAAAACAGGGAATCAAATAGAAATTAGTGGTTCAATTACTATAGGTGATAAAGTAAAAGAAAATAGAACAATAGAAGGTGATATGTTTTTAGAGAAAGATAAAATTATAGTTGACATGTTAGTAACAAGACTTTGTACTTCTGACAAATTAAAGAAATATAGAGTTATGGATGAATTTTCTATAATAGATAATAGGTTACAAAGGAGAAGTCGATATAATTACGATATAAAAAGTATTTATACTGATATAGATGATAATGAAATGAAAGGAAGATTGAAATGAAAATTAAAGATGTAAAAGGAAGAGAGATATTGGATTCAAGAGGAAATCCTACAGTAGAAGTAGACGTAATATTAGAAAATGGAGTAGTAGGTAGAGCTGCAGTTCCAAGTGGAGCTTCAACAGGTGAAAGAGAGGCTTTAGAGATGCGTGATGGAGGCTCTCGTTATATGGGTAAAGGCGTACTAAATGCAGTAGGACATGTAAACAATGAATTAAAAAATTTAGTAGTAGGAATGGATGCAAAAAACCAAAAAGAGTTAGATTATGCAATGATTAAATTAGATGGAACAGATACTAAATCAAACCTTGGCGCTAATGCGATACTTGGCGTATCTATGGCAGCTATGCGTGCAGAGGCAATCAGTGAAGGTAAACCTTTATATAAATATATTGGAAATGGTAAAACGCTACCAAAACCAATGATGAATATAATAAATGGTGGTGCTCACGCAGATAATAACTTAGATTTTCAAGAATATATGATAATACCTGAAAGAGATACTATAAAAGAAAGAGTTAGGGTAGGTTCTGAAGTATTTCATACTTTAAAGAAAGTATTAAATGAAAAAGGTCTTTCAACAGGTGTTGGAGATGAAGGTGGCTTTGCTCCAAACCTATCAAGCAATAAAGAAGGATTTGAACTAATTATTGAAGCAATAAAAAAGGCTGGATATACTCCTGGGGTCGATGTTAATATAGCAATAGATGTAGCTGCATCAGAGTTTTATAAAGATGGTAAGTATGTACTTAAAGGTGAAGGAAGAACTTTAAATACAGATGAACTAATTGAGTACTATGAAGAATTGATTACTAAATATCCAATTATATCTATAGAAGACCCGGTAGATGAAAATGATTGGGAAGGTTTTAAAAAAATTACTCAAAAGCTAGGAGATAGAATTCAATTAGTAGGGGATGATTTATTTGTAACTAACAAAAAGTGTTTACAAAAAGGAATAGATATGGGTGCAGGTAACGCAATACTTCTTAAAGTTAATCAAATAGGTACTATTACTGAAACTTTAGAAACAATCGAGTTAGCTCGCAAAAATGGATATAAAACAGTTATTTCACATAGAAGTGGTGAGACTGAAGATACTACTATTGCAGACCTTGCAGTAGGACTTGATTTAGGTCAAATAAAGACTGGCTCTATGTCTAGGACTGATAGAATTTGTAAGTATAATGAACTTATTAGAATAGAAGAAGAAATAGAAGGCATCTAAGCCTTTTTTCTTTAATAAAGCTAAAAGTTAAAAAATAATAAAAATTGCAAAAAAATGCAATTTTTTTCATAAAAAAAAAGGAAATTGGAAAGTTTTGTGGAATGATATATATAGGAGGTATTTGATGTGAATGAAATAGAAGAAATAAAAATAGAAAATTTAATATACGAAATAAGGGGAAAACAAGTAATGTTGGATAGTGATGTAGCACTGCTTTATGGTTATGATACAATAAGAGTAAATGAAATAGTTAAAAGAAATATCGATAGGTTTCCCGAAGATTTTTGCTTTCAAATAACAAAAAATGAAATGTGCAAGATAAATTCTTTAAGGTCGCAAAATGCGACCTTAGAAAATGGTAAAGGGAAACATCGAAAATATAATCCATACGTTTTTACAGAACATGGAGTTATGATGTTAGCAGGAATGCTTAAAAGTGGTATTGCAATAAATAAGATATAGCGTATTAAAAAGGATAGTAGGTGTGATAAAATGAATGAAATAGAAGAAATAAAAATAGAAAATTTAATATACGAAATAAGGGGAAAACAAGTAATTTTGGATAGTGATGTAGCACTGCTTTATGGTTATGATACAAAAAGAGTAAATGAAATAGTGAAAAGAAATATTGATAGGTTTCCCAAAGATTTTTGCTTTCAAGTTGATTTTAATGAATATAAAAATATCTTAAACTTGAAGTCGCAAAATGCGACCTCAAGTTTTGAAAAGATTCACGGTGGAAGGCGAAGTAATCCATACGTTTTTACAGAACATGGAGTTATGATGTTAGCAGGAATGCTTAAAAGTAGTATTGCAATAGAAGTTAGTAAGAAAATAATTGTAGCTTTTGTAGCAATGAGGAAGTTTATAAATGAAAACAAGGATGTATTTAGAAGACTAACAAAAGTAGAATATGAAGTAATAGAGTGTAAGGTAAAATAGATACACTTTTTGATGCACTAGAACCTAAAAAAGTAGAAAGTCAAAAGATATTCTTTAATGGAGAGATATATGATTCATATAGTTTAATAATAGAATTGATAAAGCAAGCTATAAAA
>CANRDA010000049.1 GCA_947629285.1 uncultured Bacilli bacterium | reverse complement strand
ATAAGGCACACTCATTTGTACTCCAGAGATAGTCGACACATATAATTATACGGGTTTAGAAAACAAGTTCTAACACCACTCACCTCCCCGTGCTCTGTAGTATACCTGATAACATTACTATTATATCAAAGAGCAATAAATTTGGATAATTATTTTCATTGCGGTTTGTGGCTTGAGCAAAACGTAGTGAAGTGGAAAGGAATGTTTAGAATTATGAGGACAATTGTATCGCAAGTCTATGTAAAAAAAGATGATAAAATATTAATGGTTCAAGAAAATAAAGATTCAAAAAAGGGAAAATGGAATATGCCTGCAGGTAAATTAGAAGATAATGAAACAGTTATTGATGCAGCAATTCGTGAAACAAAAGAAGAGACTAATATAGATGTTAAAATAAATGGACTAATTGCAATTCAAGAAAATGTTTCTCAAATTGGACAATTAATAATATTATATTTTTTTGGGGAATATATATCTGGTGAAATTAAATTTGATTCAAATGAAATAGCAAATGTCAAATGGATGACAAAAGAAGAAATAAAAAAATTAGATAAAAACATCATAAGAGGTGGAGAAACTATAGATGATATTTTGTCATTAGCAGAAAAGTCTATAATACCTTTAGACAGAATAAAAATAGAAAAATTTTAATAAAACTTTTCTTTTAATGTATAAATTGTGATATACTATATCAGTAAATGAATGTTGATTAATAAAAGTAGTTAGATTATATTTATATAGAGAACTTATGTTAGGTGGAAATAAGTTAAATATTATCATAACGAATTACATATTATGAGTTCAATCGGTGATGACCGTTAAAGCAAAGAGTGCATAATTTTTAATTATGAATTAAGGTGGTAACACGGATTATTATTTCGTCCTTTGAATAATAGTTCGTGTTTTTATTTTAGAAAGGATTGATAAAATGACAAAAAATGAAAAAATTGAATTAATATTAAGAAAAGGAGTACAGATATTTAATGAAGATTCACTAAGGAAAAAATTAGAAAGTAATAAAAAATTAATTGTTAAATTTGGCGCAGACCCATCCAGACCAGATTTACATTTAGGTCATACAGTATCACTCAGATTATTAAAAGATTTACAAGATTTAGGACATGAAATAGTATTTGTTATAGGTGATTTTACTGCAATGATAGGAGACCCTAGTGGTAGGTCAAAAACAAGACCTTCATTGACATTCGAAGAAACTAGAAAGAGTGGTGAAACATATTTTAAACAAGTTACAAAAATATTAGACCCTAGTAAAACTAGAATAGTTTATAATAGTGAGTGGTTGGGTAAAATGACATTTGAAGATGTTATTAAATTAACAGGTAAATACACAGTAGCTAGAATATTGGAAAGAGATGATTTCAATAATAGATTTACTAATAATGTACCAATAGGAATACATGAATTTTTATACCCATTAATGCAAGGCTATGATTCAGTTGCTTTAAATGCTGATATAGAAATAGGCGGTACAGACCAAACATTTAACTTATTAGTAGGTAGAGAATTACAAAGAGATTACGGACAAGAACCACAAGATGTTATGGTTTTACCACTATTAGTTGGATTAGATGGTAAAGAGAAGATGAGTAAATCATTAGGTAATTATATAGGAATAGATGAATCTCCAGAGGTTATGTATGAAAAAGCTATGAAAATACCTGATGATATATTATTTGAATATTTTAAATTAACAACTGATATCGATTTAAAAACAGCAGAAAATCTTATAAAAGAAGATATCGTAAATGCACATAAAGAATATGCTAAAGAAATTATAAGGTTGTATCACGGAGAACAGTTTATAAAACAAGCAGAAGATAGATATAATTCAGTTGCTTCTGGAGGAATACCACAAAATATAGAAAAGTTTGAATTATCAAAAAAATTATTAGAAGATGGCATTTTACTTACAGATTTATTAACTATGTCAAAAATTGTACCTTCAAAATCTGAAGGAAGAAGAATGATTGAACAAAATGGTATAAGTTTAAATGGTAAAAAAGAAAACGATGTAAATAAAAAAATACTAATTAGTGATTTTAAAGAAAATAATTTAGTTATTCAAAAAGGTAAAAAACAGTTTATTATGATTGTATTGAAAGATGAATAAAAAATATTGATAAAAAACATTTTTTTTGCTATAATTTGTTTAAATGCAATGAACAAGAGGAGTAGGCTAATATTTATTTAAAGAGAGCAAACATTAGGTGTAAGTTTGTATTAAATATAGTTGAAGGTAGCTTGTGAGCTTATTTTCTGAAATATTAGTAAGATTATACGTATTGCTGCGTTAAGGTATAAAGATGCATATTATTTAATAATATGAATTAAGGTGGTACCGTGGGCATAAGTTCATCCTTTATATTAGGATGGACTTTTTTTATAGAAAGGAAGATTTAAATGTTAGACAAAAAATATAATGCTAATGAAAAAGAAGAAAAATGGTTAAATTATTGGAAAGAAAATAGAATATACGAATTTAAACCAGATAAAAGAAAGGTATATTCAATTGATACACCACCTCCTACAGTTAATGGTAAAATTCATATAGGACATATTTTTTCATATTCGCAGGCAGAAATGATTGCCAGATATAAAAGAATAAGTGGATATAATGTTTTTTATCCATTTGGATTTGATGATAATGGACTTCCTAGTGAGAGATTAGTTGAAAAAGAGCAAGGAAAAAAAGCTCATGAAATAGGTAGGGAAGAGTTCTCTAAACTTTGTTATGAAACAACTGATAAATATGAATCAGAATTTAAAGATTTATTTTCAAGATTAGGAGTTAGTACAGACTGGAATATGTACTATAAAACAGTAAGTCCATCCACAATAAAGATAAGCCAAACATCTTTTCTTGATTTAATCGATAAAGGGCATTGCTACCACAAAGAAAGTCCTGCACTTTGGTGTAATGAATGTTTAACTTCTATTGCTCAAGCAGAACTTGAAACAAAAACAATAAAAACTACATTTAATTATATTAATTTTAAAACTGTTGAAGATAATGAAGAGTTTACAATAGCAACAACAAGACCAGAATTACTTCCTGCTATAGTTTGTGTATTTGTAAATCCAAATGATGAAGTTCACAATCATTTAATAGGAAAGCATGCACACATACCTGTTATTAATATAGATGTACCTATTATTGGTGATGAGAAAGTTGCAGTAGATAAAGGTACAGGTGTAGTAATGTGTTGTACATTTGGAGACCAAACAGATATTGAATGGTGGAAGAAATATAATTTGCCACTTAAATACATTTTCACTAATGATGGAAAAATTACTAATGAAGTTCCAAATTATGGCGGAATGAAAATTAAAGAAGCTAGAAAACAAATAATTGAAGATTTACAAAATGGTGGATATATAGTTAAAATTGAAGATTTAGAACACGAAGTTCAAGTACACGAAAGATGTGGTAAAGAAGTAGAATACTCTGTTATGAAGCAATGGTTTATTGATATTATGAATCACAAAGAAGACTTCTTAAAGATTGGAAATGAAATTAAATGGCATCCACAATATATGCATACTAGATATGAAGAATGGGTAAATAATATTGCTTGGGATTGGTGTATCTCAAGACAAAGATATTTTGGCGTTCCATTTCCAGTTTGGTACTGTAAAAAATGTGGAGAACCGATATTTGCAAAAAAGGAAGATTTACCTGTAAATCCGTTAGTTGATAATCCAAGCACAAATGAATGTCCTAAATGTAAATGTAAGGAATTTATACCTGAAACAGATGTTATGGATACATGGGCAACCTCTTCGGTAACGCCTCTAATTAACATGAGATATGGTGATAAAAACAATTATGAAGATATTTTAAAGCCAATGAGTTTAAGAACAAATGCATCAGAAATAATTCGTACATGGGATTTCTATACAATTGTAAAAAGTTTTTATCATTTTAACAAAAGACCATGGGACAATGTTATGATTTCAGGATTTGCTTTGGCAAGTAAGGGTGAAAAAATAAGTAAAAGTAAAGGTAATTCCAAAGTAGAACCAATTGATGTTATAAATGAATATTCTGCTGATGTTGTTCGTTATTGGGCTGCATCTGGAAGGCTTGGAACTGATATTACTTATAATGAAGAAACACTACTTCGTGGCAAAAAATTAGTAAATAAAATATGGAATGTATCTAAATTTATTGAAATGCATTTATCAGATTATGAAGATAGGGAATTTAATGATTTTGAATATGTCGATAAATGGATTTTAGGAATATTTCAAGAAATGGAAAAAGGATTTATAAAATATTTAGATGAATATGAAATAGGGCTTGCCCTTAACACATTAGAAAGATTCTTTTGGAATTTCTGTGATAATTATATAGAAATAGTAAAGCATAGATTATATAGACCAGAAGAGTTTGGAGAAATTCCAAGATATTCAGGTCAAAAAACTATATATACAATTCTTTATAAATTATTACAAGATTTTAGTATCTTCTTCCCATTCATTACAGAAGAAATTTATCAAGAATTATATCACGATAATATATCAATTCATTTGACTAATATAAACCAACTTAAGTTTTTATTCAATGAGGAAGTTAAATATGGAAATATAATATGTGAAATAATTAGTTCTGTAAGAGGGGAAAAATCAGAAAAAAATTTATCTTTAAAAACTCCTGTTAAATTGTTAGATATTGATTGCGATGAAAAAATTAAGACTGCTTTAGAAAGCTCTATTAAAGATTTCAAGGCTACATTATTTATAGAAAACTTAAATATTAATACTATAAAAGAGGGATATAAAATAAATAAAATAGAATTAAATATGGAACAAACTAATATTTAATACACAAAAATAGGCATTTCATACATAATTTGTTGAATATAACTATATATAGTAGTATTGTATAGTTAATATAATTTTTCATTATATTAACCTATCTAATAAAACAAAATGGTAAACAATCTGTTTATCATTTTTATTAGTAATTTATAGCATTTACTTGAAAATTATATTTTAAATGTGTTACAATTATATTGTAATAATTGGTATCACACATTATATTGACAAATAGTATATGTAGTGATATTATAAAATCAATTTTGATTGGGGGAAAGAATATGGAAGAAAAATTAAAGAATATTTCGTTACAAAAAGAACCAATAATGGAAGGTAAGTTAACTGGGTATCCAAGTATAGATAAACCTTGGATGAAATATTATCCTAATGAATTATTATTGGCAAGACAAATGTATTCAAAAAAATATAATAGAATAATAGATAAAATAAAAGATGCTTGGCAAAATCCAGAAGAATCTATTATCAATTATTATGATACTGAAATTAAGGCGGGGGATTTCTTTAATAGAGTATATGATGTTGCAAAATCTTTAGTTGCTTTAGGTGTTAAAAAAGGTGATACAATAATTGCATCGCTAGAATTAGTTCCAGAATATGTAGAATTATTATTTGCGTCAGAAATTATAGGATGTTCAATAAAAGATTTTATAGGTAGTACGGATGAATTAATCGGTTTAATTAATTTGGATAAAACAGTAAGTTATTGTATTGCTCCAGATTACTTAAGTGATTCTGATGCAAATGAAATATATAATAAAACTAATATAAAAAATATTATTACTGTAGACCCATTATTTTCAGTTAATGATAAAAGTAAATTGAGAAGTAATATAAGAGAAGTTATCGACGCTAAATATTTAACTGAAACAACAAAAAATACGAGAAACATTTCTTGGGATGAGTTTTTAAAAATGGGAAAAAGTATAGAAAGTTTTGAAGAAAATACTGATAACTCTATTAAACTTTTTTCAGCGTTTACAAGTGGTTCAACTGGTGAACCAAAAGAGTTAATGCACTCCTCAGAATCTACTTTGGGAATTGTTGACCAATTTTGCTTATTTCCTTTTGCGAAAACAGAGAGATATACTTGGCTCAATACATTAATTCCTCCAATTGTTGTTTCTACAATAATTGCTGGTATATGTTTTCCACTTGCAGATGGTAAAAAAGTAATATTAGACCCTTATTGCAAGTTAGAAGATATAGATATAGAAATGATGTATTATGAACCAAGTGGATGGGCTCTTGTACCTATGTTTTTCAACATTTTACTTGAAAGCAAAAGAATTCCAAAAGATTATGATATGAGTTATTTTAAATTGTTTGGTTTTGGTGCTGAACCGATTTCAAAGAAACATATTGAAAAAATAAAAGAATTTTTAGAGGGACATAATTGTAAAGCTACACTTAGTACAAGTTATGGACAAAGTGAAGGTGGTGGAGGATTCACTACTACAATTGATGATAAGATGGTTCTATCAGGAAGTGTTGGAATTCCATACATAGATACTGTAATTTCAATATTTGAGCCTAATACAGCAAAAGAATTAAAATATAATGAAATAGGAGAAATTTGTAAGAGCGGTCCCGGTATTATGCTAGGTTACTCAGATAAAAAATTAACAGACGAAGTATTAAAAATTCACCCAGATGGTAAGTTGTGGTTACACACAGGTGATACTGGATATATAACTGAAGAAGGATTACTATTTGTATTAGGTAGAAGTGGTATAAAGGTTTATCCTGATAAAAATATTTTTCCATTAGAAATAGAAAACAAAATAAATTCTATAGATGGAGTTAAAGATGCAATTGTTGTTTCTGGTAAAGATACTAAGAATACGGGATTTGAATTGCCATATTTATTTATTGTACCAGAAAAAGGCTTCTCAGTAGGGGAATTGTTAGTAAAAATAAATAAATTAATTAATGAAGAACTTTCATTAGAACAAAAGCCAAAAGATGTTTTTGTAATAGATGAAAAGCCAATGAGTAAATTTAAAGTTGATAGAAAAAAATTACAAAAAGAGTATAAACTTGTTTAATAAATTTTTAAATAAAATCGATAGTTGAAATTTATGTTTTCAGATTTATCGATTTTTTTATCTATTAGGAAAGTGCTTGGTAAACTAAAAAATAAAGAAACAAAAGATAGACACGCAAAAAAGTATCTA
>CANRDA010000048.1 GCA_947629285.1 uncultured Bacilli bacterium | reverse complement strand
CTGTCAAGAGGAACATTTGTTCGTAACACGGCATTTGAAAAAAATTGCAAAATAATTTGACTTAATTATTTGTAATTTTTTATACTTACTCTAATTATTCAGAAAGGCGAAAAGCAGGAGATACACCATTTGTCGTGGTAGCAGTATTATAGTTCCAATACCCATAAGTGTTAACACGGTAAAAACCACTAGAAGTAGTAAAATAAGCAGAGCGTAACCACCAATTAGTTGCAACACCTTCGTAATTTTTTTTTGCTTGGGAATATTTACCACTATCAGTTGTCACACCATTATAATAATCTAATTGTCTTGTATTACTATATGCTGTATCGTATTCACTTACATTATCTGAACTTCCTTCTACCCAAAGTTCATGCGTAGATAGCAAATATAGTTTATCAATTGTTATATAATTCTTAGAAGCATCTTTTTCATACCCTGATATTACTTTTGTATCTATTATCCCATTTTGTAATTCAATTGGCAACGATTTAAATATAGTATTATTTATATATGTCCTCATTTCACTTTGTTCCCATCCACCAGTATTCTTATTTTCTGTATTCATATTATGCATAGTTATTATATCTTTAAATTCTATTACAAACCCACATGCTGTTTCTGAAAAACCGTCTGTTCCACATTTATCTATTATATTATTTGATTTGTTTACTATTCTTACTGTGTATGTTCCTTCAACTTCTCCAGTTAATTCTATTGTCTTTTCGTCCCCTACATTGTATACATCTGTATTTCCAGCTTTTACATTTGATATTATTGTCGACCAATCATCATCTTTAAATGATTTTGGCTCTGGCACAATAGGTTCCTCAGTACCATCATCTCCATTACAATATGTTACTGTATCACTTGTTATCTTTCCTTTTTCATCAAATGTTATTTTCCCACTACATGGTTTTATTCCGTTTACTTCTACTAGTAATTCCGAATCTTTACATAATAAATCCCCATCAGATTGTATAATACACTCTTCTGGATTAAACTCTTCTGTTAGATTTTTTCTTGCTACTGCATCTTTTACTGCATCTAAATATAATTCTTTATTAATTTCGTTTGTTTCAATTTTTGCATTGCTTATTATATTTAATATAATAGGTGTAGCTATTAATGTGATTATTGCTAGTATTACTATTATAGCTAATAATTCTATAAGTGTAAAACCTTTTTTCATCTAAATTCCTCCATTAATTTTTTACTTTTTTCTCATATACAACTGTCAAGAAGAATAATTTTTTACATTCAAAATTAACTAATATCTATTTATTGGTTTACTTAAGTTAATTTTAAACCACTAACTTTTCATAGCACTATTTATAATCAATCTATTTTGCTTGATACCAATCATCACCATATTCAACATCTACAATGAGTTTTACTCCAAGGTCTACTACATTTTCCATAATCTCTTTCATAAGAGATTTAACAACCTCAAGTTCATCATTTCTAGTATCTACTACAAGTTCATCGTGTACCTGTACAAGTATCTTGCTTTTCAATCCTCTTTTTTTAAATTCATTAAAAAGTCTTACCATTGCTATTTTAATTATATCAGCAGCAGTTCCTTGTATTGGTGTATTTAAAGCAATTCTTTCCCCACTCTGTCTAATAAGATAACTATTACTATTTAACTCTTCAATAGTTCTAATTCTACCATAATAAGTTTTTACAAATCCATCCTCATGAGCCTTTTTTATAGCTTCTTCTTTATATGTTTTTATACCTGGATAAGTCTCATAATAATTATTTATAAACTCTATTCCTGATTTAGCATCTATATTTAAATTTTCAGAAAGTCCAAACCCACTTATTCCATATATTATACCAAAGTTTACTGCTTTAGCGACTCTTCTCATATCTTTAGTTACTGCTTCTATTGGTACTTTAAATATATCACTTGCTGTTTTAGTATGTACATCAACTCCAGAATTAAATGCATCTTTTAAAGACTTTATATCTGCCATACAAGCAAATAATCTAAGTTCTATTTGTGAATAATCCGCACTTACAATTACAGAGTCTTCGCTTGGAACAAATGCTTTTCTAATTAGTCTTCCATATTCATTCCTAATAGGTATATTTTGTAAATTAGGTTCTATACTAGAAAGTCTTCCTGTCTTAGTTAAAGTTTGTGTATATATAGTATGTATTTTACCATCCTCGTGTATAAAGTTTATTAAACCTTCTATGTATGATGCGTATAGTTTTGTTATAAGTCTATATTCTAATATTAAATTAACTATTGGGTGCTTATCCTTTAATTTTTCAAGTACATCAGCAGCAGTAGAATAACCCATTTTACCTTTTTTAGACTTATGTGGTAAGCCTAATTTATCAAATAAAACTTCACTTAATTGAGCAGGAGATTGTATATTAAATTCTTCTCCAGCATAGTTATATATATCTTTAGTAATAAGTTCTATCTTTATTTTTAACTCTTCACCCATTTCGAGCAACCTATTTTTATCTACTTTAAATCCTGTACATTCCATATCAGCTAGAACTTCACTTAAAGGCATTTCTACATCTTTAAACAAGTTATAAAGTTCTTTATCTTTTAAATCTTGCTCTAACTTATCTTTTGTTTCATGGATGAATTTAGCACGTCTTACGCACTCTTCTTCCATATTTAAATTTTCTTTTTTTATATCGTAAGAAGAAGATAGTTTATAATTTAATTCCTCTGCCAGATATGCAATATCATCTTTTATAGTATATTCAAGTAAATATGCAGCAAGAGCGGTATCGAATACTATATTAGATATATCTATATTATATTTAGAACATACTACCAAAAGTTTTTTATAGTCATATGTGTAGAGTGTTACTTTAGTTAAAAACGATGGATTTTGTTTTAATAATTCTCCAGGAATAAATAGTGAAGTATTTTCATTATATACACCCATTCCAACTAAGTTAGCATTGTGATAGTTAGTATCATCCATTCCAAGATAAATAGAAGTATTACTATCTATATTAATGCAACTTAAATCTTCTACTACTTCATAATCAAATTTTTCTTGCTCAAACTTAATATTTTCACTAATATTTTTTAAAAGTGAATGAAATTCCAAATCTTTATAGATATCTATGAGTTTTTCATTTGGACCTTTATATTTTATATCTTCAATACTTATATCCATTGGAACATCTCTAAATATAGTTGCAATCTCATAACTCATATAAGCACTTTTTTTATCATCTACTAATTTATTTTTTAAAGCACCTTTAATATTATCTATATTTTGATATATGTTATCTATGGTCTTATACTCTGTTAAAAGTTTTAATGCCGTTTTCTCACCTATCCCTTTAACACCAGGAATATTATCACTCGGGTCTCCCATTAAGGCTTTTAAATCGATTATATTTATAGGTTCTATTCCCCAGTCATTTTTAAATGATTCTTCATTATATCTTATATAATCCTTTTGTTTCAATAATTTCATTTCTACATGCTTAGATATGAGTTGTAATAAATCTTTATCACTACTAATTATTAAACCATCATATTTATCATCACTATCGCAATATTTAGCAAATGTTCCTATTATATCATCAGCTTCGTAATTATCTATTTCATAATATTTTATACCCATTGCATCAAGCATTTCTTTAGCAATTGGGAATTGTACTTTAAGTTCATTTGGAGTTTCATCTCTTCCGCCTTTATAAAAATCATATTTTTCATGTCTAAATGTTTTTCCTTTATCAAAAGCTACTATCATATATGTTGGACTTTCTTCAGCTACTATTTTATTTATCATATTAGCAAATCCATATAGTGCGTTTGTTGGAAAACTTTTAGAATTTCTCATAAAATTACCATTATATGCAGTAGCATAAAAACTCCTAAAAAGTAGGTTATTTCCATCTACCATAATTATTTTTTCCATAACATCACCATTAACATTGTACCAAATTTCTAACGAAAAGTCAGTATACGTCAATTAATTTGTAAAAATATATTGCAAAATAACAGGTAACAAAAAACTTAAAATTAATTTAAGTTTTCTAATTTATCATCGAGTATTGAATAAAGATAAATTGATACATCTTTTTTACTTATACTTTCAATATATTTTTTATATCCATTCAACTGATTTAAATAGTTTTCATCTGCTATATTTTTCATCTTATAATCTATTATAGAGATACTATTTTCATACTCTAACATTAAGTCTATTATACCGTGTTTAAAATCATTATCATCTTCATATACGAATTCGTATTCTTTATATATATTTATATAGTTATTATCTATATGTTTTAAAAACTTAAGTATATAAGGATTAGTAGTAGTTTTAAATTCTTCTGTTTCAAACACATAATGAAGGTTAGTACCACTTGTCATGTTTTCGTATTCTTCTTTTGTAATGAGTTTATGAGTAGTCTTAGAATATCTTGCTTCATCTATTAATTCATATTCTATATTATTAGATAGTTTTTTTATTTTAGCATCTATCTTTTTTACTTTTTCTTTGTAATACAAGCTTTTAGTATTTTCATAATCGTGAGTTAGTATTACCTTATTAAAGTCTATTTCTTTTATATATGGAGTTAGTACTTTAGCAATACTATCTAACATCTTTGATATTCTATTGTATTTAAGTCTTATCTCACTTGGAACTAGTGTATCAAATGATTCTTTTTCTAAATCTATTGGACACACTATAATTATTTTTTCTTTCGCACGAGTTAAAGCAACATAAAATAGTCTTATTTTTTCACTTATAGATTCTCTTAACTCTTCATTTAAAAGTAAATCTTTTAATATAGTCTCTTTTATTCCATTATCATAATAAGGGGTTATTATATTATAGTTAGAATCTACTATAAATTTAGCCTTTGAATCTTCATCGTTAGATTTCTTATATAGCCCGGTAAAGTAACATATACTATATTCAAGTCCTTTACTTTTATGTATATTAAGTATTTTTACTGAGTTAATAGAATCACTATTAAGTGAGTATTCTATCTCTCCACTTTCTATCATTTTAGTTAAATAATGGGCAAAATCTATAACGTTATATCCGATGTTAGATAAGGATATACTTAAGTCTTTTAAGTAGTCTAGTCTTATCATAGACTCTTTTATATTATTAGTAGTTATTAACTTTTTATAGTAATCAAATTCATCTAATACTTTATTTAATAGTTCTATATTAGATATTTCAGTTATATCAATCTTTTTACACTTTTTATATAATTCACTATCATAAAAGTTATTAGACTTTATTATATCAAATATCTCTTCATCAGGCGTTCTAAATATATAAGACCTTGATACACTTGTAAATAAGTATTTAAACTCATCATCTATTTCATTTAGATTTACTTTAACTATTAAATTTATTAAATTTTTAAGTACGATTATATCATCATCTATAGTTAGTTTTTCATTTTTTATCTGTACTATAGGTATTCCTACATATTCAAATATCTTTTTATACAAATCAAAAGCTGTTCCCCTATCCATTATTATTGCAAAATCACTATAGGTGCAAGGACGAAGTGTCTTTGTTTTTTTATCTACTACAAGATACTTGTTTTCTATTTTATCTTTAATATCATATGCAGTTGTGAAAGCCTCAATCTCATCTGTTGTATAGTCTATATCTTTTGGATTGTAGTTAAATATTTCCATATTGTAGTTTTGATCTGTCTTACACTCTTCTATATAACTTTTGTTACCAAAATTCATCTGATGAGACTCTTTATACTCTGCGTCTCCTACTTCGTTATCCATAATTAGATTAAATATCAAGTTTATATTATCTAATACCTCACTACGAGACCTAAAGTTTTTAAGTAAGTCTATCTTTATTCCCCCTAAGTTTTTAGAATAGTTATCGTATTTGTTTCTAAATATATAAGGATTAGCATGTCTAAATCTATATATAGACTGTTTTATATCTCCAACCATATATACATTATTATTAGATATTAAGTTTATAAACTCTTCTTGTATATTACTTGTATCTTGGTATTCATCTACCATTATTTCATCAAAACTGTTCTTTAATTCTTCTTTAACATTAGGATTTTCTTTTATAACTTTTATAGCCATTAAAGCAATATCAGTAAATGTATATAAGTTCATCTTGTTTTTATAATCTAAAAACATCTCATCAAATTTTAATATTATTTTTATTATAGCTCTTATATAAGGCTCTGTTGATAAAAGTGAGTCTTTTATATCTTTTGTATCTTTAAATCTAGTTAATTCTATTAATTTCTTTTTGCGTACATCAATTCTATCTTTATATATTTTAAAGTCTTCCTCGCAGTTTTTATTCTTTCTTGGACTTCCTATTAAAGTTAAACTATTTTTAATCTCTTCGTAGGTTTTAGAATTTATTAATGGTTCTATATTGTAGGTTTCTATAAATTTATTATCTACCCTAGAAGTTAATTCTTTATAATCTTCTTTAATAAAAGATATCTCTTTATTTATTATATTTATATAATCGTTTATTTTATCATCTATAAACTTTTCATTAAAATGAGTATCTATATAACTGTTTAAATATTCTCTTTTCTCAGGAATTAAATCTAGTTTGCTAGATGCTTCTTTTACTATTTTTTTTATGTTATCATCACTTTTAATAGCAAAGTCTTTAATTAATTTATCGAAGTCTTCATCTTCATACATGTTTTCAAATATTTCATCTATAAATTCATTTGTCTTAAGTGTTTCTATAGATGAATCCATTATAGATATATCATTTGTTAGTTTTAGGAGGGTGTGGTATCTCCTAACGATTGATAGGGCAAATGAATCAAATGTAGTTATATAAGATGAGTCTATATAATCTAGTTGTTCTTTAAGGTTTGCACCCTTAATCGCACTTCTAATTCTATCCTTCATCTCTCCTGCTGCTGCATTTGTAAAAGTTAGTATTAAAAGTCTATTAATGTTACCCCCATTTAATAGTTTTCTAATAGTTCTTTCAGTTAAGACTGCAGTTTTACCACTACCTGCTCCTGCAGATACAATAATATTAGTACCTGTCTTTGTTATAGCTTCTTCTTGTTCATTTGTCCATTTACTCATTTTATCACTACCTTTGATTTTTTATTTTATTTAGTATATCCATTACATCATCAAAAACTTTATTTTCTGAATCATTACTTTTATATGGTCTTGTAAAGTCATCTATCTCACTTAAAACTAAATCGATATTATCTTTATTAACCTTATCTTTGATAATATTTAGACAAGTGTTTTTATATCCTCTTACCATACATCCAGCCAAAGATTTATAGTATGATTTTTCTGGCAAGTTAGATTTTTTATATAAATCTAAAGCCATTTCATCAGTCACTTTTTTTGGATTATGTAATATAATTTTATTACTTCTAAACACACCATGTGGAGCAGACACACTTTCACAATCAATTATATCTGCATCACTTGGAATCTCAACATCATAAATAGTATCTCCTCTAACTAACCACCTTAATATTTTATCCTCAGTACTAAAATTGAAACCG
>CANRDA010000047.1 GCA_947629285.1 uncultured Bacilli bacterium | reverse complement strand
ATATTTTCCTTTCTAAATTCGTTCTAAGCATCTCTATTATATCACTATCCCTCAAAAACTACAACATAGCGAAAAAAGAACAAAATATAGTTAAAAATGTATTATATAACTTTATAATTTCATGAAAAGTTCTGAGAATATGTGATAATTGCATCAAAAAAAATAGACTGATAGTCTATTTTGCATAACTATTAATTAATTTACTAATGTTTCAGTACCTGTTTCATATGCTTTAATTAAATCATAAGTTATAATTCCATTTGAAACATTAATCATTTCTTCTGCATATGCATTATATTTATTTATATAATCCATATCAATAGAAGATTCTAAGTCTAACTGTCTAAATTTTTCTTTTGAACTATTATAATATAGTTTATTAGATATCCAGTTACCACTTGGGAATACTACTACATTCTCATCAATACTAAATATATCGTTACCTAGTGCGTATTTAGGAGTAACTCCAAGCATATTTGAAAGTGTTGGCATAACATCTATCATTCCCATAACTTTGGTGTGTTCCTGCTTATACTTCTTTTTAAGGTCTTTAGACCAAATTATAAATGGAACTTCTCTATTTATTTCATATGTGAAATCATCAATAGTACCAACAGTATCAGTTGGGTCTATAAGTACATCCTTGTAGTATTCACTATCATATAGTTTTCTAAATTCAGATGGTTTTAATTTACTATCATGGTCTCCATATAAAACTATTATAGTATTATCGAGTAATCCTTTTTCGTCTAACTCTTCCATAAGTTCTCCTATTGCCTCATCTGCATAGTGAACTGATTTTAGATAATTACCAATCTTTGTTCCCTCTAACCATTCTTTTGTAACTTCTTCTACTTCATTAGTCTCTTCATTAACCTCAGTAGTTATATAATCTACTGAATATGTACTATGGTCTTTAATATCACTAAATGGAGTATGATTTGTAAGCATTATAAGTGTCCCATACCAATTTTTATGATTAGCATTAATATCTGCTATTTTATCTACTGATTGTCTAAAGAATGATTTATCAGAAAGACCAAAGCCTATTTCTTCATCTATTACATAGTCCTTAGTATAATAATAGAAATCATCATAACCCAAATATCTATATGTAACATTTCTATTCCAAGAATCCCCAGTATTTGCGTGCATTGAAAATGTATAATATCCCTCATCTTTTAATAGTTTCAGTATTGTCTCATAATCCCTATTAAAGTAATTCATAAATACTGTACCATTACTAGAAGGTAAGAGTGATGTTAAGAATGTAAACTCACTATCACTACTATTTCCTACACTCTCTTGTGAATAAAAGTTAGAAAAATATATTCCTTCACTTGCAAGTTTATTAAGATTTGGTGTGAGTTCTTCACCATTAAATTTAAGATTCATTGTAAATCCTTGTAAACTCTCTCCATGTATAACTATTACATTTTTACCTTTAAACATATTTGTATATTCATTTTTTTCATGTGTATTATCTACATTTTCATAGTACTCTCTAAATGTTTTATATGCTTCATCATATCCAAACATCTCATTTACAGTTGTTTTAATAGAACTAACAAGGTCATTGGTTTGATATATATATATACCAAATTCCATAACTATAGATGACCTATTCCACTGTTTTTTTAATCTTCCTATATCAGTAGATGTAAGCATTGATATAAAGAATCCTAAAACTATTAGTGCGACTACTGTCATATTTAAAAATCTTATTTTACCTTTTTCTATCTCTTTTACTTTGTCATAGTATTTTTTTCTTCTAAGTTGTATGTGTACAAAACAAAGAGTGAATATTTGCCATAAAAATATAAAGTCTTTTGGCTCTAATATATTTTCAAAAACAGCATTAGTATAACCTTTTAACTCTCCTGCAGTTTTTAAAAGTGAGACTGAAGCAAAGGATAAATAGTTACTATAATATACTGTATTTATTATACAGATAGTTGTAAATAGCAAACTCCAAAACAAGAAATACTTAAATTGGTGTTTAGGCTTAATAAAATATCCAAATGCAGTAATCACAAGTAAAAATACTAAATCTGCTAGTATTGGTTTTAAAGCAAATACATTTCCAACAGTAAAAACTCTAACTAAAAATCCATTTATTAGAGAAGTTACTATAAATGTAGTCATAAGTATATTGGTCTTTAAATAATTTATTGATTTTTTAAATCCCATTTTTAAAGTTTTATACATTTTTACACCTCTCGCTTTAGTAATTATAGCACATTGAAAAGTTTATTACAAATTCTCTATTACATAATTATATAATTCTTCATTAATATCTTCAATCTTTTTAGGGCTATTATCTTTACTACATTCTATAGTTTTAAAGTTGTATAAGTCTGCTATTTCCTTATATGCACTCTCTGCAAGAAGTAAATGTTCTTTCGATTTTTCATGTTCGTCTAAACCTTCAGCTCTATTTTGTTTAAGTATTAAAGATACATCATATGGCATGTGCAAAAAAATTTTTATATCAGCACTAGGCAGTTCTAAAAGCTCAAATTCTAACTTTTCTAACCACTTATACATAGCAAATCTTTCTTTTTTATCTTTAATTTTACCTCCTTGATGAGCCATATTAGAATACATATATCTATCAAGTATTACATTAACACCACTATTGATTAATTCTTCTATTTTTTTTATATTATATTTTCTATCTGCTGCATAATAAAGTGATGATACTTTAGGGTCTACATTGCTTGCACCCTCACTAAACCAACCATCACATATATACTCTTTTCCTAAGTATGGACCTCCTACTATTTTTCCAGTTGGAGTATCATACTGTGGAAATGAAAACCTAACACATTTTATGCTTGTACTTTCTAATTTTTCCACTAATAATCTAGTTTGTGTTTCTTTTCCACTGCAGTCAGTTCCCTCAATTACAATTAATTTTCCCTTCATATAAGTCACCTATCTTAAATATATTATACAATTTAACAGAACAAATGTAAAGAAAAAAGAGACTATTTAGCCTCTTCTATTGCCCTAGTTTCTCTTATTACAGTAACTTTTATAGTTCCAGGATATTGTAACTCTTCTTCTATTCTATTTTTTATATCCCTAGCTACTTTATGACTTGAAGCATCATCTACTTCTTCAGGTTTTACTATAACTCTAAGCTCTCTTCCTGCCTGCATAGCAAATGCTGTTTCAACACCTTTTTGGTCATTTGCTATATTCTCTAAATCATGTAATCTTTGTACATAATTTTCTAATGAATCGTTTCTAGCACCTGGACGTGTTGCTGATAATGTATCAGCGATTGCAACAAGTTCTGCAATAATACTTTTTGATTCTGTATCTCCATGGTGTGACTCTATAGCATTAATTACAACATCATTTTCTTTATATTTTTTTGCTATATTAGCTCCTATTTCTACATGACTACCTTCTATTTCGTGGTCTATTGCCTTGCCTATATCGTGTAATAAACCAGCCCTTTTTGCAAGCATTTCGTTTTCTCCAAGTTCTCCAGCCATAATACCAGCTAAATTGGCAACTTCTATTGAATGTCTAAGAGCATTTTGTCCATAACTAGTTCTAAATTGTAATTTACCAATTAGTTCAATTAAATCTGGCTCAACTTTAGTTATACCTAATTCAAATAATGCATTTTGTCCATATTCTATTATTTTTTCTTTCATTTCTTTACAAGTTTTATCGTATATCTCTTCTATACGTGCTGGATGAATTCTTCCATCTTTTATAAGTGTTTCAATTGTAATCCTTGCAATCTCTCTTCTTAGAGGGTCAAATGAAGATAATACTATTGCTTCAGGTGTATCATCTATAATTAAATCAACACCTGTAACAGACTCTATAGTTCTTATATTTCTTCCTTCTCTACCTATTATTCTACCTTTCATATCATCGCTTGGTAAATCTACAACTGTCACTGTTTGTTCTTCAACTACGTCAGAAGCATACTTTTGCATACTTTCGATTAACATATTCTTTGATTTTTTATCTACTTCAAGTTTTGCCTCAGCTTCTTTTTCTTTTATATAAGCTGATATTTCTTTAGTCATTGTTTCTTCAACATTCTTCATGACTAATTCTCTTGCTTTTTCCTTAGAATAACCACTTATCTGTTCTAATTTTTCTATTTGTTCTTCCTTAATTTTCTCCACATTTGCTTCTTGTTCTTGAATATCTTTTTGTTTATTTAATAAATTTTTTTCTTTCTCATCTAATAAATTTTCTCTTTTTTGAAGATTTTGGTCTCTTCTTTCTATGTTTTCTTCTCTAACAATAAGTCTATTTTCTGATTCTTTTATTTCTGCTTTTTTTTCTTTAATCTCATCATCTGTTTGAGCTTTTAATACGCTCATTTCTTCTTTTGCATCAGCAATAAAATCTTTTTTTATTTTTTCGCCTTCTAATTTAGCATTTTCTAAAATCTTATCAGCACTGTTAGAAGCAGTATTCTTTCTAATAAGATTAAATATAAACATTACGATTATTCCAACAATAAGTCCTATTAGGACTAGCAAAATGGAGCCTATAACATTTGGCATATTACTCCTCCATTTTCTATTTGAGTTTTATAACTCTATATTTATTATAAAATATACTTTAGAATAAATCAAGAGTAAATTAATTTTACTACAAAAATAATTAGTTTGTAACTAATTATTTTTATTTGAACTATATAACTGTAATATTTTATTATATATACCAGGTTCTATTTTGTTTAAAACATTGATAGTTAATTCAAATGACTTCTTATATTCACCACTATAAAATAATTTTTCAGATTCATTTAAACCACTATTTAATTCAGGATTACTACTTCTGTATCTATTTCCATATACTATAGATTTTTCAGCAAACATAGCATTTTTCAGCATTTCTTTTGTTTTTGTATAAAGTTTTAATACTAAATCACGTGCTGTATCAACTCTAGTATTTAATACATCTATAGTTATAGGTTTTTTATCTAATTCCTTTACAATTTCTTTTATAGCACTATTAGCTTCATTTAATTCAACATAATAAAAATCAGGTATTATAGGTAATTTATAATCTCTTATTTGCAATTTTGAATCTTTTAAAACCATTTTTATTTCTTCTAATTGTTGTCTAGCTCTAACTTCATCATCATGCATATTACCTATTACATTTAATAACGTATCAAGTTTTTCTTCAGTATATGATAATTTATTTGACAAACCTTCTATTTCCTGAACTAGTTTTGAATATGCAAATGTATTATTGAATTTAGTATGGTCTTGCAATACCTTAAAATTAGTATTAAGTTCATCTATATTAGACCTTATTTCATTAAGTAAATATATATCTTCTTCCTTTAAATCATATATATTTCTTACTTCATCAATTTGACTATATATATTATTTACAACTGAATTTATTTTTGTTAATCTTGTATTAAAAGTAAGTAATTTTTCTTCATAACTTTTTCTATCAATTTTTTCTTTTTCAAAATCTTTAAATACGTTTTCAAAATATTCCATTAAAACTTTTAGTTCTTTTAAGCTCTCATTCATGTCAAGTTTTTTTGTTCTTTCTACAATCTCAGAAATTTTATTACTTATTGTATTTATATTATATTCTACATTAAGATAATCAAGGGGATACCCTTCCTTAACCATTCTATCATATGTCTCATGTACCTCTAATATTTTCTTTGGTAATATATTATCAGTTAACATTACTATAGAAGGTACTTCTTCAATTACAACTGAAACATGATTCAACAATTCATCTATTATATTTAATATTTTATCAACTTCTGTATATTCGTTATTATCCATAATAGATTCAAAGTCCTCAAATCTTTTTGCAATTACTTCAAACTGTGTATTGACAATATTGGTAAATTGTCCGAATTCTTCCTTTGTATCCATAAATTTCTGGTAAAGAGTTCTATATCGTGCTTTATAACTTGTAATTATTGTACGACTGCGTTCTTCACTAGACGTTAAATCTTTTATTTCTCCAAAAAGGAAATCTGAATTAGTACGTACTTTATATAATTCCATTTCTAATTTTGCTATTTTATACATAGTACTTTTATAATCCATTTGCGATAAAGAATATTCAGCATCTAAAATCATATCGGATAATTTAGGTATTTGAACCTCTTTAATTTGTTTTAATCTATTAGACCATTCATCGTATAAAGCTTGCAATTTCTCGTTACTCAAAAAATTTTCTACTTTAGCAAGTTCTGGAACTATTGGAGAAGTTGCTAGTTTGTTTTTTTCTATTTCAAGATTTTCTAAAGTCTTTTTTATTTTCTTATTTTTCTTACTTTGTACAAAGTTTAAAACACCTATAATTAGACCTGCACATATAAGAAACAACGTTATCATAATAAGTGTTAAGTTATCCATTATACAATCACCTATTATAATTATACCATACTTTTTTATATATTCGACAATATTTTTACATAAAGTAAAACTTTATTTACATAAATTCACTGTGTTTAGTCTTTTTTGTCTTATATTGTTACATTATTTTTAGTTTAAATTATATTTAACTAATTGTTTCTTATCTTTTTCTATTTTAGTAAAACTATTTTTTATTAAATTTTTTACTATATCATTTACTTTTGAATCTATATTATTGTAATTAAAGCTCATAAAATTTTTTCTAACTTTTTTTAAATTTTTATTACTCATTGACAAAAGTGTTGACATAAACACAATATATCTCATTGAAAATAAGTTATATTGTTCAGTATTACAATCATTTGTTAATTTATCAAATTGCTGTAATGAAAATTCGACGAAAAAACAATCTTTTAAATTTCTGTATTTATTAATATCAATTCTTTCAAGAATTTTTAGCATATTTTGTATACATAATTCATCAGGCATGTCAGATATATATTTATGGGCCTGCAATAACCTATATTTCGCTCTAAATACTATTTGTTTAATTGATTCATCTAATTGTTCATAAGTTGAATAATCATTTAAATAGATTAATAAATTATTTAATATCTCTCTTTCAAAATTTAACTTTAGTTTTAAATATCTATTAAAATCGTATTCTTTTATATTAAACTTTGATATAATAACATTATTTAAAAGTGCACATGTATCTTTATCTATAAGTTCATTGTATTCATAAGTTAATTTATATATTAAAACATTTAATACTCTTCTAATTGAATTATTTTCATAGTCCTGTTCAATAATACTATCTATATTATTATTTAAATCTATTGGTAGCAATTCATTTATAATCATATCTAACCATGCAATGCACTTACTATAATCTAGTTCGGCTTTATTATATATATAATCTTCTGCCCCTTCCACAATTTTTATATTTTTTAATATTTCTTTATATTTTTCTGTATCTTTTTTCCCATTATATTCTAAAATAATTTGTTTTTTAAACAATTCTCCTATATTATTTGATAATCTAATTAATTTTTTTATTTGCCTCATATCATCAATTCTAAAGTTATACTTTTTCACCCTAATTCCCCCCTCGGTTTAAAAAGTTATTGACTATTCTATCACATTTATACAATTTTGTACATATTTTTTCATCAGTAAAAAAGAGTAAAAATAAATAAAATGAAAAAATAGATAAAATTTATGGAAATGAAAAAAAATCTATTTTTTTC
>CANRDA010000046.1 GCA_947629285.1 uncultured Bacilli bacterium | reverse complement strand
CACTTCGTTCGACTTGCATGTCTTAGGCATGCCGCCAGCGTTCATCCTGAGCCAGGATCAAACTCTCCAAAAAAATAATTTATTTTAATTTGAATTTGAATTGTTCTTTCCTAACTATTAGTGAATTGACATTTTGCTCAGTTTTCAAAGATCATTCTTGCTTCTCGTGTGAAAAGCAAACTCAGTATATCAAATCGTTTTTAGAAAGTCAATACTTTTTTTGAAAAAATATTAATTTTTTTTCGATTGACATAAATCTTTACGTAAATGCAAGAAATATATTGAAAATACTTATTTTCCGCACAACGTGATACTAATATAACAAATTTAAAATTTAAAGTCAATACTTTTTTTAAAAAAAGTTCTAAATTTTAATTTTTGTTATTTTTTAACTGCTTTTTTTCAAAAAGCCTCTTTAATATATCAGACAAAAAAAAGAAAGTCAATAGTTTTTTTGATTTTTTTTCATTCTTTTTTACACTTTATTATATTCATGTATTTAACTAAAATTACTATTTTCTAATTCTTTTTTTAAAATTAAATATTGCTCCAAATATTCTTTATTTGCTTTTTCATCAAATATATACGATTTAGATTTATATTCTTTTATTAATTCTTCTAATGCATTATTTATAACTATATCTAGTTCTTTTGAATAATTCATTTTATTTTTATGATATTCATATTCTAATTTATCTAATACTTTATAATCACCATTTGGAAATATCCTAAGGTCTAAGTCATAGTCTATATATTTTATTGTATTTTCTTCTATTATAAATGGAGTTGCTATATTACAATAATAATATATTCCATCTTTTTTCATTTGTGCAATTACGTTATACCATTTATTTTTAAAAAAATAAATAATTGCAGGCTCCTTAGTTCTCCAAGTAGTACCCTCAGATTCTATAACTAATGTTTTGTTATTCCCAAAAACCATATAATCTTTTTTTATATCAAGTATTATTGCCTCAGACCATGCTCTATGAACTTTTTTATTATGCTTATAGCACTGTATCTGAAACCTATCTCCTATACACATGTTTTTCAAATTAATCACCTGTAAAAATTATATCACACTTTTTTTAATTTAAAAACACATTAAGTCATTATTGACTAAAATGTGTTATTACTTATTAACAATATATTCTAAAGCTTTTTGTAATTGATTATCGTCATCATCACTATTGGTATCAAAATACTTAGAATCCAAAGCTACCTCTATATCGGGCATTATACCTTCTGTATCGTTTATCCAATTACCTTTAGGTGTTAACCATTTTTTTACAGTAATCTTATATTTAGTACCATCAGGTAGTGTTACCATCTTTTGAACAGTTCCTTTACCATACGTTTTTTTGCCTATTAGTTTAGAATTCAAATTTTCCTTTAAAGCAGCTATTAATACTTCAGATGCAGAAGCACTCGCCTCATCCCCTAATAAAACAATTTCATAGTTTTTATTTGCTTTAGCATTACCGTATACAAGAGTCTTTTCGTCATTTTGTAAAAATTGATATTTTATTTGCGTTTTTGTTAAAAATAAATCTAAAATTGAACTTACAGCAGTTAAATGTCCACCTGTATTACTTCTAACATCTATTATTAAATATTCAATTTTTTGCTCTTCTAATTTATTTAATTCAGTTTTAAATTGTTCGTAGGTATTATTTGCAAATACACCTATATATATATATCCAATCTTTTTATTTTCCCTTTCAAATATTTCAGAAGTAACCGATGTAAGTGTAACTAATTCTTTATTAATTGTAATTTCTTTTTCTTCACTATCTCTTAAAATTTTTAAATTATATGTACTTTTTTCTCCATTCTTTATTAATGAGCTAAACTCGCTTGTTTCCATTTCTTTTGCATCCTTATCGTCTACTGCAATAATCAAATCACCAACAAGCAAACCAGCCTGTTCGGCAGGAGAATTTTTAAATATAGTCTCAACTTTCATATAGCCAGTTTGATTATCTTTAGATATTTGAACACCTATACCCTGATAACTTCCATCTAACGTAAGTGAAAAGTTGTCTGCCTCCTCTTCGTTAAAATACATAGAATATGGGTCATCAAGTGAATCCATCATTCCAGCTATCGCACTATTGATTAATTTTTCTTTATCAATATCTTTATAATAATTATCAATTATATATTCATAATTTTCAATAAATTCATTTAAATATTCATCTTGTTTGGTATCTGACTTACCAATTAAATTATTTTTATTAATTATAAATCCAATACAAAGACCAATAATTAATGAAAATATAACTAATAATATTGTTTCACTTTTAGAAAACACTTTGTTATTCTTTTTTTTCTCATTAGAAAGTTCATTATTCATAATATCTACCGTCCTATTAAAATATATCATAATTAAATGCCAAAGTCAAAGCGAAATTTATTTAGCTTTATATATAATATTTACAAATTTATTATTTACAAGTATCTAACTAAGCTATATAATTATTATGGTGATAGTCTGAAAATAAATTAAAATTTTCATGACTATGTGTGCCTTGAGCGAAGTGAAAGGAATGTGAGGTTTACATGAAAAAGTTTAACATGATTGACGATGAATTTATTTGCAGTAATTGTAAAAGAAAAGTTAGTAAATTAAATTATACAGCTAGAGACCACTGTCCATATTGCTTGTATTCAAAACATGTAGATATTTTTCCAGGTGATAGAGCAAACGAGTGTAAAGGTCTTTTAAAGCCTATACAAATTGAAAAATTTAAAGATACATATAAGATAATTTATAAATGTGAAAAATGTGGGAAAATTCATAAAAATATTATGGCTAAAGATGATAATTTTGATTTAATTATAGATTTATCAATTTCAAAATAATTCAAAAAATAAAAAGTAGAATAACTACTTCTTAAAATTTCCAAACATCTTCTACGTCGTTTTCTTTTAAATTTTTTATTTCAGGTAATTCAAGTGTTTCTAAATCAGAATCACTTTTTTTAATACTACTATCTGTTGGATTAAATGATAAATCTTCTATTTCATCTAAAATATCTGTATTAACTAAATCTTTTTCTGGTATTACTTGATTAAATTCTTTTTCAAAATTATTAAAACTATCCTCGCTATTTTCACTATTCTCTTTTTCACTTAAAGATTCAGGAATTTCATTTAATGATTTAGGAACATCTTCTTTTTGATTAGAATTTTCAGTTTCTATATTCTGAACTGGCAAGCTAGGATTAGGCTCTTCATTAATATCTGCTTTTTTATCTTCTTCAATGATTGGTTCTTCTTTAGCTAAATTAGAATCAATATTTTCTTCTTTAGTTAAATTAGAATCAATATTTTCATCTATATTACTAGCTGCATCTTCTACTTTAGTATTAACAGGTTCAATTTCATCTTGTTTTATTTCGTTATTGTCCTCTTCCTCTTTTTTTGATTCCTTAGACTCTTTTCCTTGACCAAAATTAGTTTTATCAGCATAACTTCCTATAATAGCAAGGAGGATTATTATTGTTCCACCTAAGAACCAAATATAGTTTGCAACAATAAACTCTAATATGTCTTTCATAAGTCCCTCCTTATTCTATATATAATAATAACACGTTTGTAAAAAAATTACAACACTATTTTTCTAAATAATCCTCACCCTTTATAGTTTCTACTTTAGATAAATTAGGATAGTCTTGTTGCCTTAAAACTTCAAATAATACTAATGCAACACAATTTGATAGATTAAGAGCTCTTATATTAGAATTAGTAGGTATTCTAAGACACTTATCTAAATGTTTTTTTAAAATTTCCTTAGGAATACCTGTACTTTCTTTACCGAATACTAAATATATATTTTTACTTTTATCACTAAAGTCAACTGAACTATGTGGTTTTTTACCATATCTAGTTAAATAATAAAATTCTCCATCTTTGTTTTTTTCTAAAAAATCATCATAGTCTTCATATACTTGATAATTACAGTGTTCAATGTAATTAACCCCACTTCTTTTTATGTATTTATCGCTCAAAGAAAAACCTAGTGGCTTAATTAAATGAAGTTTAGTATAAGTTCCCGCACAAGTTCTCATAATATTTCCGGTATTTTGCGGAATTTCCGGTTCATATAATACTACATTAATCATCTGAATTCCTCATAATTTATTACTGTATCAACATCTGTTGAATCAGATACACTAACACTTTTAACAAACTCTTTATCTACTACTACAATTATTAAAGGTGTATTATTTATATCTATATCTATATTATATTCATCATTCAACTTGCTTAAAAACTTTTTATCCATTTCATTTTTATCCATAAATACAGCAATATTTTTTAAATTCAAGTTTTCTAATTTTTTTTCAAATTTTTCTTCAAAAGTTTCATTTGATAAATCATATTTATCTGATATGTATACAATTAAATCTGAATATTCCATAAAATATTCATCAAAATCATTTGGCTTTATTTCATTTATATTGTTATAAATATTAGATACTTTTTTTTCTTTATTTAAATATATATTAGATAAAATTAAAGTAAGTAATACTGTTGCTAATATTAAAAGTGCTAAAAATATATAATTTTTTTTGGGTATTTCTCTCATTTATATCTCCTTATAAATTTTTAATTATTAGAATCTTTCTCTATATCATTTATGGTTACTGTAGGTAGTATAGTACCATCTTGAATAGCGATATCATTAAATTTTTCTTTAAAAGCATTTAATTCTCTTACTATGGAATCTGGGTAAATTCTTTTACTTGTTTTAATGGCGTTATATACATCTAATGCGGTTACCAAATTCCTATTTTGAAAGAGAGCTTGCGAAAATGCAGAAGTAAGTACTGAAAAAGCTATATCAGGATACATCGCTCCAAGACCATATACTCTTTTATATTCACTAGTCGCACTTACAATAGATTCAAGTAACATCTTAGTCACATATTCGTTATATTTGAATTTAACTCCTGTACTCTTTTCTATTTTAGGTAAACTTCTATAAAGTATCTCAACAGTTGTTGCCTCATTTGGCTCTAATACATCAATTTTCTCAAACCTTCTTAAGAAAGCTCTATCTCTTATTATATATGTATTATATTCTATATCAGTAGTCGCACCTATTAATTTAACTGCTCCTCTATCGATAGCAGGCTTAAGTATATTTGCAAGGTCCATAGAAAAACCAGAGTTATTTCCAATTAAAGTATGTATCTCATCTATAAATATTATAGTTTTAGTAACATTTTTTAATTCTTCTACAAGTAAAGTTACTACCATCTCTTCTTTTCCATTTATATTAATTTTACCAACTAAAGAAGACGAATTTATCTTTATGACTCTATATCCCTGTAATACGAGTGGTACTGCATTATTAAGTATTCTATATGACAAACCTTCTACTATAGATGTTTTACCAACTCCTGCCTTACCTACTAGGAGTGCTGATTTTTCTGGAGTAAGTAAAGTCATCATAAGTTTCTTTAACTCTTCATCACGAGCAATGGAAGGGTCTGTTACATAAGTCTTTGAGGTTAAATCTTCTCCATAGTTTTTAAGTACACTGAAATTAGTATTCATATTGAACCACCTATTTTCCCTAAAATAATTATAACTTATTTTTATTAAAAAAAAAAGAGTTTTTTATTATTTCTCTTTCTTATGAACTACTAATTGGTCACTAACAACAAATATTCTTTCATTTTCTTTATTAAATGTATTCGCATCCACTCCAAGGTTATTTATTATCGCATCTATTGTATCTCCTTCTTTAGTCACATAAACTATAACATCCCTACTTGGAACAGTTATCTCTTGATTAGGATATATATAATCACTTTTATTTAATCCATTAAGCATAAGTAATGTATCAGGGTCTACATTATACATTTTAGCAATCGCATATATAGAGTCTCCTGGATTTACTCTATAAGTTTCAAATACTTGTGATTGCATTCTAGGTACTATAATAAGACTTCCTACAACTAAATCAGATTCATTATTAAATCCATTTAATGATTTTATCTCATCAGATGTAGTATTAGTTTTTCTTGCAATACCATCTATTGTATCTCCATATTCTACCTGGTATATTGTATACATAAATTCACCTCTATTTTAATATATGAGATATTAATTTTAAAGTTCTATTTTTAAAACTTATTAATATAATTAATTAGAGGTGATTTAGTGAAAGATTTACCAAAAGTATTTCATAATAAAATAGATAAGAAGTTTAGTAACAATAGAAGTGTTTATTATAGTAGTAATAGTTTAAATGATGAAGTAGTTGATACAAGAACTATTAAACAAAAGATTAATGATATATTTTCTTCCCCAAACTATGTATATAAAGCAAATGTAGATATAACTTTAAAAGATAAAAAAATCACCAAAAGAATAATAGGAAGAAATAAAGATTATATAATTACTATGGATAATGATTTGATACCGATAAGTGAGATTGTTGATATTCAGTCACAAAAAAAATAGGGAGACCTATTTTTTGTTATATTTTATTTATCATATTGCTTGTTCCAAATTCATTGTACTTAGAGCAAACACGACCTCTGCAAGCATCGGTCTTACGTAGTTGGGGCGAAAACTACACGGAACGAAAAGTTACTGTAACTATCGCCACTTTGGACGTCGAAGTCAAACACACCCGTATAGGAACTACCTCCGTAGCTCCCACCTCGTATGAACCACGGAGAGCTAGTGGAAACAAAGCTAGCGCAATCCCAATACCAGCCACTAGTTTCTCCTAAGGCATGTCCTTTATATGCAACATTATTTGCATCTATATCTGTATATGCATCAAAATATTTTGAGTTTGGTTGACTTGCGAATTTTGCGTAATCTTTACTTGACGTTGAACCCCATGGTAATTCTGTATCTGTAGTTGCTATAGTTAGGTATCCAATTACATATTCCCATGTTCCCCCACTCATATCATATATTCCATATATATTTCCTGTTGTTGAAGCTCCTGTTCCTTTATTTACTTCTTTTTCATCCGTTATTGTTCCGTCATAGCTTATTGCATATCCTTCATATGTATAATATCCATATTTATAATATGCATCTTTTGATGTAGACTGTCCTGGATATTGCATATTTAACCTTGTTACACTTCCACCTGGAGCTCCCCCACTTCGACCTGTATAAAAACTTTCTGAATTATTTTGATATACTTCTTTATTTGCATCAGTATAGTCTTCATTTCCATATTTTCCATATTTAGATTGTGTTAGGTAAGCTACTGCTCCCCATTCACTATTCTTCATCATATGACTATCTCCTAAATTATTTATATAACTACTAAACTTCTTTGCTGTCTCAAATTGATTACCTACAGTTTGATATCTAAGTGATAGTACATTTGGTAATATATATGGCTCTTGAGTTGCATTATTACAATTATCAAAAGATTCTCTACTATAACATTTACTTCCTACTTCTGCACTCGTCTCAAACTTTCCTACCCATATTCCACTTAATTTTGTACCTCCAAAATTAAATGCTGGATGCACTGTATATCCTTCTGTTGCTCCTGTTGTATCTTTAGCTATAAAGTTTACTTCTATTTCTCCTGGACTTGTTGATGTTCCATTTTTTCCATATGTTCCATCTATTTTATATTCATATCTTGGTATCCATACTAACATTGCTTTTACATCTGTTGTTATATCAAGGGTTTGTCCTGCTGTCTTACTCTTTCCTGCATCACTTAATATTACCGCATTTGCCCACTCTTGATTATCATAGTCATACCACTCACTAGTAGTATCTGCTATCTCCCAGTGGTCTGTATTATATATTACTGGTGTTAATGCATCATTCATTAAATCTGGTTCATTTGCTCCACTACTATCTACATATTCCTTATCATCATCTTCTTGTGGTACATCATTTCCATCACAATAAGTTACTGTCTCATTTGTTATTTTACCTTTTTCATCAAATGTTATTTTTCCACTACATGGTTTTGTTCCACTTACTTCTACTAGTAAATTTTCATCTCCACAAAGTAGGTTTCCATCTTCTTGTAT
>CANRDA010000045.1 GCA_947629285.1 uncultured Bacilli bacterium | reverse complement strand
TAAGGATACTAAAAATGAATGCAAAAGATTCAAAACATATAGAAGGAGCAGAGTTTGAATTATTAGATAGTAAAAATGAAAGAGCAAAAGATATAAATGGAGCTCCAATACCAAATATGAAAACAAACGCAAGTGGAATTATAGATTTTACAAATTTACCATATGGAACATATACAATAAAAGAAGTATCAGCCGCTCCAGGTTATGAACAAGACAATTTAGTAGAAATAAATGGAATAGAAGTAAAAGATGTAAATGTAACAAAGGTAGTTACAAATGAGCCAATAAAAACAGTAATAACAAAGAAAGATATAACAGATGAAAAAGAGTTAAAAGGAGCACATATAATAATAACAGATGAAAAAGGAAGTACAGTGGATGAGTATGATACAACAGAAGAAAGTCATGAAATATATCTAGGTCCAGGCACATATACATTAAAAGAGACAGTCGCACCAGAAGGATATGAAAAGATAACAACAGAGTTTAAATTTAAAGTAGAAGTAAATGGAGATATAGATTTAATAGATGTAAAAAGTAATCAAATAAAAGCAGAGGGTAATGAAATAACGCTTTATAATACTCCAAGGAAGATAAAGATAACAAAGAAAGATATAACAAGTGAGAAAGAATTAAAGGGAGCACATATAGTAATAAAGAATGAAAAAGGGAATATAGTAAAAGAATTTGATTCAAAAGAAAAAGCAGAAGAGTTTATGTTAGACCCTGGGGTATATACTTTGACAGAGACAATCTCACCAGAGGGATATGAAAAAGTAACAACAGAATTTAAATTTGAAGTATTAAAAAGTAAAGAAATAAAATTAATAGATGTACAAAGTGACTATATAAAAACGAAAGATAATGAAATAATATTATACAATAAACTAGTAGAAGTACCAGATACAGGAAAAAGTAATAATATTATGTATTTAATAAGTGGGGCAATAGCAGTTGCTTTAGGAACATTATTAATAGTATTTACCTTAAAAAAAAGAAAAGTAAATAATATATAAGTAGCTAGCGCTACTTTTTATTTACTAAGAAAGGCTTAGAAAAATAAAAAAACTATTTACAAACGAATGTACCGGTAGTATAATTGTATTATAAGGTAGTGAGGTTATGAAAAGATAATAATTGTGTTTAACTGAATAAAATATATAGAAAACTCAAGGATTATAAAAACTATAAGGAGGAGATATGTTAAAAAAAGCAATTTTAATTATTCATGGTTTTGCAGGTGGGACATACGATGAAGAGAAATTGGCTAATTATTTAGAATTAAATAGAAATTTTGATGTTTTTCAATTTACACTACCAGGTCATAATAGAAATCTAAGTAAAGCTAATTATATGGATTGGATAAACTACAGTGAAGATATGTTAAAATGGTTGATAGCTAAGAGATATTATAATATATATTTAATAGGTCATAGTATGGGTGGAGTAATTGCTACATATTTAGCTTCTAAATATAAGGAAGTTAAAAAATTAGTTTTAGCCGCACCATCATTTCAGTATTTAAGTGTAGTTAAAGATAATTTAAATATTACAAAATCTATTAAAATGACTCCTAAGGTTATAGAAACATATGGAAAGGATGAGGTAATAGCTAGATTTTTGAAGTTAAATATAGGTACTTTAAAACAGTTTGCTGACCTTGTAAAACATTATTATGATTATCCAAAATTTGTTACTTGTCCTATACTTATTATACAAGGGAAAAATGATAATTTGGTCCCACTAACATCCTCTGAATATGTGTATAATAGTGTAAAGTCAAATGTAAAAAAATTAGTGTATGTAAATGGCTTAACTCATGATGTTTTTAAAGATAACAAACAGATTTATTACATAGTTGAGAAATTTTTAAAGAAGAAATTAAAAGGAGGTATAGAGACTATATGACAGAAGATGAAGCAAAGAAAGCACTTTTTCAAATTCACTATGAATATATGAGACATTCTAAAGAGGAACGTTCAATTTTATATAATGAATATCAAGAAAAAAGATGTGAAATAAAAAAAGAATTGGTTAAATATATTACTGAAAGAAAGGAATCACAATTAAAAGAAAATTAGTATTAAAAAATATAGTTTATAATATTTTGGGAGTCATTATAAAGAGTACTCCATTAAATTTTAATGTGTGTATAAAACAAAATAACTATCATAAAATCGATTACTATTAATTTTATGATAGTTTTTAAATATACAAAAAAGGCTTTGTTGAAATTAATGCCTTCTATATTAAATACATAAGTAATATTTGTAGAGCCATCATAATACCGTTGTGTATAAAGTGTAATGAAATACTAACACATATATTTTTAGATTTAGCATAAATATATGCGAATATAAATCCTGGTATACTATAAGGTATTATAAACAATAAATCTGTAAGATTAGTAAATGAATTTATTACATGCATTCCCCCAAAAAATAATCCTGAAAAAAATATAAATAAGAAATTTGTATGAGCGAACATCTTTCTAAAAGATAGTCTAAATACTAATTCTTCTAATATTGGGGCAGTGATAACTGTTAAAATAAAAGTGTATATTGGTGCCTCTGCTAATAAATCTATAATAGTTTGTTGATTATTCGAAGTTATGCTAGTTGTAAAGAGTGTGATTAGTAAATTGCTTGCTACCATCAAACTTAACATTAGAAACCAATATTTAATATATTTTTTGAAATAAGTGATATTATTTTTTATAAAATCTTTTAAATTAGGAATAAAATCTTTTCTATATATATAAATTATTATTAGGGTTAAAGCTACTTCGTAAAATATTAAATATACTTGTTTTAAAACAAAATTTAAATCATTATAATTTATTCCAAATAATCTTAAAAAATCATATGAATAGGAAGACCCTATTAAATATAAAAATAATACACCAAACCCAATAAGCATATTTCTAAGTTCATAATTTTTTTCTTTTTCCATATATATCACCTATAACATTATATCAATTTTTTAAATAAAACTCAAAAAAAGTTTGAAAATTTATAAAAGTATGATATAATTAGTTTGTTGCAAGCAAGAGTGGGAATTTCCCACTCTTTAAGTTAGTTGGAGGTATCTATGGAAATTGCAAATAAAGTAAAAGAGTTAATAAATGAAATAATAACTCAAAATGGTTATATATTAGATGAAGTATTGTATGTTAAGGAAGATGGTAATACTTTTCTTAGAGTAGTTATAGATAAGAAAGGTGTTATAGATATTGAGGATTGTGTGGCAGTAACACACTTAATAGACCCTATAATTGATAATATTGATATTCCTGATAATTATATATTAGATGTATGTTCAAAAGAGAAAGGTTGTGAAGAGAATGAATAGTAAAGAATTTGAAAAAGCATTAAAATTACTCAAAGAGCGTGGAATGGATGAAGATTATATATTTGATTCAATGTCATTAGCTTTAACAAGTGCTTATAAAAAGCAAACTGGATTATCTAATGTTCGTGCTGAAGTCGATAAAAAGAATTGTAGTTTTAAATTATTTTCATTTAAGACTGTTGTACTTGATGAAAAGCATAAAGAGTCATTAGATGAAGATGAAATTCCAATGAAAGAAGAAGAAATATTAACTGAAGAACAGTTAGAAGATGAGGAATTAGAGGATTTACCTGAAGAATTTAGATATAGACCATTTAAGTATAATGATAAAATACATATAACTTTAGAAGAGGCAAGGAAAATAGACCCAGATATTAAAGTTGGAGAAACTATAGAAGAGGAAGTTACTCCTAAAGACTTTGGACGTGTTGCTGCTGCAACTGCAAAACAAGTAATAATACAAAAAGTAAGAGAAGCAGAAAGAAATAATATAGCAACAGAATTTGGAGAGAAGAAAGACGAAATGATGTCTGGTATAGTTGAGATGGAAGATGAAAAAAATTATTATATAAATCTAGGTAGAACTCAAGGATTACTTCCTAAAACTGAAATTATTCCAGGCGAAGAAATTAAGATGGGAACTAATATAAAAGTTTATATTAGTAAAGTTGACATAGATTCAAAAGGTGCTTTAATCCTTTTAAGCCGTAAACATTATGGTTTCGTTAAAAGATTATTTGAACTTGAAATACCTGAAATAAGCGATGGAACTGTACTTATTTATAGTATTGCACGTGAGGCAGGAAACCGAACTAAAATAGCAGTTTATTCAGAGAATAATAATGTTGACCCAATAGGTGCTTGTATAGGTGAAAAGGGAACTAGAATAGCTAATATATTAAAAGAACTAGGAAAAGAGAAAATAGATATAGTTAAATATTCTAAAGACCCTGTTGAGTTTATTGAGAATGCACTTGCGCCTGCAAAAGATTTAAGAGTATTTATACTTGATGAAAAGACTAAAGAGACTATGGTAGTAGTAAACAATGAAAATTTGTCTCTTGCTATAGGTAAAAAAGGTATAAATGTAAAATTAGCATCAAGACTTACACATTATAATTTAGAAATAAAGACAATGGAACAAGTAAAGGAAGCTGGAATTAATATATTAGAGTAGGTGAAATATGAAGAAGATACCTTTAAGAACTTGTGTAGTAACAGGTGAAAAATTAGAAAAGAAAGAGCTTATTAGAGTAGTTAGAACTCCTAACTTAGATGTTATAGTTGATGATACAGGTAAAGCTAATGGAAAAGGTGCCTATTTAAAAAAAGAAATAGATGTAATAAATAAAGCAGAAAAAAGTAAAATACTAAATAAAAAATTAGAAGTAGAAGTACCAAATGAAATTTATGAAGAATTAAGGAGTAGATGTGAGTGAAAAGAAGTAATTATTTATCTTGGGATGAATATTTTATGGCTATTGCTTTGATTTCAGCTGAAAGAAGTAAAGACCCTAATAGTCAAGTAGGTGCTTGTATAGTTGACAATAATAATAAAATAGTATCTTTGGGATATAATGGCGCACCTATAGGATATGACGATGATAAAGATATGACTTGGGAAAGAGAAGGAAATTTTTTAGATACTAAATATGCTTATGTATGTCATTCTGAACTTAATGCAATATTAAACTCTAAAATTCCTGTTAGAGATTCAAGAATATATGTTACTTTATTTCCTTGCAATGAATGTGCAAAAGCTATTATTCAAGCTGGAATTAAAGAAGTTATATATTTAAGTGATAAATATGATAAAACGGATAGTAATATTGCTGCAAAGAAAATGCTAGATGTGTGTGGAATAAAGTATAGAAAGTATATACCAAGTGGCAAAGAATTAAAAATAAATATATAATTCGATTAAATAATACTATTTAGTAAAGTATAATAGAAAGTGGTGATACTTATGATGAGCGTATTAGAATATGCAGAAGATGTTAATAAAACTGTAAGTGAAATATTAAATCTGTGTAAAAGATTAAATATTCCAGCATTTAATGAAGATGATGAGTTAGATGAAGATGCAATTGTAGAACTTGATAATATGATTGCTCGGGAAGATGAGATGGATTTGGAATATGAAGAAGAGTTAATAGAAAAAGAAAATAAGAAACAAGAAGTAGAAAGTGATTATAAACCAAAATCACAACCAATATTAAATAAAGTAAAAGTTAATAAAAAAGATTTAGCTAAAAAGAAAAAAGAAATGTATAAAAATAAAGAAAAGCTTATAAGTAATGGACCAAAAGTAGATGATAGTGTAGTTACTTATAAAGAGGGTATGACTATTTCTGATTTAGCAAAGGCTTTAAATGTACAGCCAAATGAACTAATTAAAAAATTATTTATGTTAGGCACACTTGCAACTGTAAATAATAAAGTAGATTTTGATAATGCAGAACTTTTAGTAAATGAATATGGAAAAGATTTAAAAGAAGAACAAATAATAGATGAAACTAAGTTTGAGGAATTTGAAATAAACGATAAAGAAGAAGATCTAGTTAAAAGACCTCCAGTTGTTACAATAATGGGACATGTAGACCACGGTAAGACTACTTTACTTGATGCGATTAGAAAAACTAATGTAGCAGAGGGTGAAGCTGGAGGAATTACTCAAGCAATAAGTGCTTATCAGGTAAAAGTAAAAGATGATTATATAACATTTATAGATACTCCAGGACATGCAGCATTTACTGAAATGCGTGCTAGAGGAGCAAGTATAACTGATATAGTAATAATTATAGTTGCTGCAGATGATGGTGTTATGCCTCAAACTAAAGAGGCAATAGACCATGCTAAAGCAGCAGGAGTACCAATACTAGTTGCAATCAATAAAATAGATAAACCAGGTGCTAATATAGATAAAGTAATGAGTGAATTATCAGACTATGGTCTTACTCCAGATACATGGGGAGGAGATACTGTATTTACTAATATTAGTGCTAAAACAGGTGAAGGTATAGATGAGCTTTTAGATAACATATTACTTGTTGCTGAGATGGAAGGATATAAAGCAAATCCTCATCGTTATGCAAGTGGTAGTGTTATAGAATCCAGACTTGATAAACAAGTAGGTTCAATAGTTACTATACTTGTTCAAAATGGTACTTTAAGACTTGGAGACCCTATAGTAGTTGGAACAAGTTATGGTAAAGTTAGAACTCTAAAAAATGATAAGGGAGAAGAAATAACTGAAGCACTTCCTAGTCAACCAGTTGAAATAACAGGGCTTAATGCAACACCTAGTGCTGGAGATAAGTTTATGGCTTTTGAAACTGAAAAACAAGCAAGAAGTATAGGCGAGGCAAGAAAAGAAGAGGAACACTTAAAACAAAATAGTAAATCATCCGTTTCTTTAGAAGATATATTTAATAAAATTAAAGAAGGCGTTAAAGAAATTAATGTAATAGTTAAGGCTGATGTAAATGGAAGTGCTGAGGCTGTTAAAAATTCTTTAGAGAAAATAGAAGTCGAAGGGGTTAAGGTTAAAGTCTTAAGAAGTAGTGTTGGTGCTATTACTGAAAGTGATATAGTACTTGCAAATGCATCAAATGCTATTATAATAGGATTTAATATAAGACCTAATAATACTATAAAAGATTATGCTAAAGAACAAGGCGTTGAAATAAGACTTTATGATATAATCTATAAAGCAGTAGAAGATATGGAAGCTGCTATGAGAGGTATGCTAGATCCTATCTATGAAGAAAGAGTAATAGGTAATGCTGAGGTAAGACAGTTGTTTAAGTTCTCTAAAGTAGGTACTATTGCTGGAAGTTATGTACTTGATGGTATTATTAAATCTAATTCTAAGGTGCGTGTATTAAGAGATAGTGCAGTTATATATGATGGAGAGGTTAACTCTATTCAAAGAGAAAAAGACTCTGTTAAAGAGGTTAAAAAAGGCTTAGAATGTGGTATTACTATTACTAACTTTAATGATATTAAAGTTGGAGATATCATAGAAGCATACGAAATGGTAGAGAAGAAATAATGTCAATAAAAAATGATAGAATAGATAGTATAGTACAAAAAGAGTTAAGCAACATAATTGCAAATGAAGTTAAAAATCCTAATATTAAGTTTGTAACAGTAACTTATGCAGATGTGACTAATGATTTAAGTTATGCTAAAGTATACTTTACTACCTTAGGTGATAAAGATAAGACCTTAAAAGGACTTAATAGTGCTAAAGGATTTATAAGAAAGACTCTTGCAGATAGAGTAGAGTTAAGACATATACCAGAATTAGAATTTATATATGATGAATCTATTGAATATGGAAAAAGAATAGAAGATAAAATAAAAGAAATACATGATAATGAATAGTATTTCTTTTATTTTATATTTTTGTAACACATGCTGTGCTTATTGCAAAACAATGTATTGGCAAAATTACAAATATGTAATATAATTAAATAGAAATGAGGTATATTATGGAAACTTTAAATTTAAATGTCCGAGTAAATGCAAATGATAAAAAAAGTTTTGAACAATTTTGTAATAGTGTAGGAATGAATGTTTCTACTGCTGTAAATATGTTTATAAAAGCAGTATTGAGAGAACAAAAATTGCCTTTTGATGTAAAGACGAATGTTTTTGATGAACCAGTTTTTAATAAATTAAAAGAAGCAGAAGTAGAAATGAATAGTACTACTAAAAGATATTCTAAAGAAGACATTATTAAAAGTATTGATGATATATTATAGTTTTTAAACACTTCTTTGATTTATAATAATAAAATTAGGTGAATTCTCAAAGTAAATACAATCGATATAGTTAAAATTGCATTTACTATGAGAATTAAGATAATAATAAAATTAATCAATGTTTTATTGCTTTATAATATCAATTATAGTACAATGTTTATAGGAACATTTGATGTGAGTGTCTGCCTCCAATCTTGAGAAAGAAAGGAGGGATACAATGAAAAAAAGAACTTTTAT
>CANRDA010000044.1 GCA_947629285.1 uncultured Bacilli bacterium | reverse complement strand
ATTAAAAAAGATGCTTTAACCATTATTTTATATGGTCAAAACATCTATCTATTAATTTTTTCGTGTCCTAATCCTGACATAATTTAATCTTTTTCTTAATTCTCATAGTAAATGCAATTTTAACTATATCGATTGTATTTACTTTGAGAATTCACCTCAATCATGCTATCACTGTATCACAAAAAATACATTTATGTTTAATAATAATAATTTATTAAACAAATTAAAAAGACTAAGACATCTAACTAAATAGTCATCTTAGTCTAATAATTAAATTATTTATTTTCTTTTTCTTTTACTACAGCTTGAGCAGCAGCAAGTCTAGCTAGTGGAACTCTAAATGGACTACAAGATACATAGTCAAGTCCTACTCTATGGCAGAATTCAACACTTGATGGTTCTCCACCATGTTCTCCACAAATACCCATATGGATATCAGGACGAGTTTGACGACCTAATTTAGCAGCCATTTCAACAAGTTTACCAACACCATTTTGGTCTAACTTAGCAAATGGGTCACTTTCAAATATTCCTTTTGCATAGTATTCATTTAAGAACTTAGCAGCATCATCTCTTGAGAATCCAAATGTCATTTGAGTTAAATCGTTTGTTCCAAATGAGAAGAATTCTGCTTCTTTAGCGATTTCATCAGCTGTAACTGCAGCCCTTGGTATTTCTATCATTGTACCAACATGATATGTTAAATCTACTTTTGCTTCTTTAATTATACTATCAGCAGTTTCACAAACTATCTTTTTAACATATTTAAGTTCGTTTACATCTCCTACTAGAGGTATCATAATCTCAGGAGTTATATTCATGCCTTTTTTATTTACATTGATTGCAGCCTCTATAACGGCTCTTGTTTGCATTTTAGCAATTTCAGGATAAGTAACTGCAAGTCTACATCCACGGTGTCCCATCATTGGGTTAAATTCCTTTAATGATTCAACGCGTGCTTTTAAATCTTCAAAACTCATACCAAGTGACTCTGCAAGTGGTTTAATCTCTTCATCAGTATGAGGTAAGAATTCATGTAGAGGTGGGTCTAAGTAACGAATTACAACAGGGTCTCCTTCCATAGCCTCAAATAATCCTTCAAAGTCTTTTCTTTGATATGGAAGTATCTTTTCTAGTGCTTCCTCACGCTTCTCTACTGTATCAGCAGCAATCATTCTTCTAAAGTTAAATATTCTTTCTTCTTCAAAGAACATGTGTTCTGTACGGCAAAGACCTATACCTTCTGCACCAAATTTACGTGCTTGAATAGCATCTTTAGGTGTATCAGCATTAGTTCTAACTTTAAGTCTTCTAACACTATCAGCCCATCCCATAAATGTTTCAAAGTCTCCACTTATTTCAGGCTCTTTAGTCTTAATTTGTTCACCATATACATTACCAGTTGAACCATCTAAGCTCATCCAGTCTCCTTCATGGTATACTTTTCCGTCTTTAGTCTTAACTGTCTTAGCTTCTTCATCTATAACAAGTTCACCACATCCAGATACACAGCAAGTACCCATTCCACGAGCAACAACTGCAGCATGGCTTGTCATACCACCACGTATAGTAAGTATACCGTGAGCAATATTCATTCCTTCGATATCCTCAGGTGAAGTTTCAAGTCTAACGAGTAATAAATCTTTTTCTCCGTTTTTAGAAGCATTCATAACATCTTCTGCAGTAAAGTATATCTTACCTGTTGCAGCACCTGGAGATGCAGCAAGACCTTTAGCAACTACCTTAGCAGCTTTTAAGCTATCTTGGTCAAAATTTGGGTGTAGTAACTGGTCTAATTGTTTAGGCTCAACTTTAAGTAAAGCTTCTTCTTTTGAAATCATTCCTTCATTTACTAAATCAACAGCTATTTTTAGTGCAGCTTGTGCAGTTCTTTTACCATTACGAGTTTGTAACATGAAAAGTTTTCCATTTTCAATAGTAAATTCCATATCTTGCATATCTTTGTAATGATTTTCAAGTGTATTACAAATCTTAACGAATTCTTCGTAACACTCAGGCATTGTCTCTTTTAATGTATCGATTGTCTTAGGTGTACGAATACCAGCAACAACGTCTTCACCTTGTGCGTTCATTAAGTATTCACCATATAACTTCTTTTCTCCTGTTGCAGGGTTTCTTGTGAATGCAACACCAGTACCAGAAGTCTCACCACGGTTACCATAAACCATCTCTTGAACGTTTACAGCAGTTCCCCAACTAGATGGGATATCGTTAAGTCTACGATATGTGATTGCTCTATCGTTATTCCAACTTCTAAATACAGCTTTTACTGCTTCCATTAATTGAACTTTTGGGTCTTGTGGGAATTCATCACCAGAATGTTTCTTATATTCCTCTTTGTAAATTTCAACAACTTCCATTAAGTCTTCTGCAGAAAGTTCAGTATCGAACTGTACTCCTTTTTCTTCTTTGATTACATCAAATTTTCTTTCAAATGAACTTTTTGGAAATCCCATAACTACATCTGCAAACATTTGAATAAATCTTCTGTAACTGTCGTATACAAATCTAGGATTGTTTGTTGTCTTAGCAAATCCTTTTGCAACTTCATCATTTAAACCTAAATTTAAAACTGTATCCATCATACCTGGCATAGATGCTCTAGCGCCACTTCTAACAGATACTAGTAATGGATTTTCAACATCACCAAACTTTTTACCAGTTTCTTTCTCAAGAGAATCTAAGTGCTTTAAAATCTCATCTTTAATCTCTTTAGAAATATCCTCCCCATCATCATAATACTTAATACATGCTTCAGTAGTAACAGTAAAACCTCTTGGAACAGGAAGTCCAATTCCAGTCATTTCAGCAAGGTTTGCACCCTTACCACCTAAAAGATTACGCATGTCTTTGTTACCTTCTTTAAAGGCATAAACATATTTTGTCATATAATCCTCCTTTTAACAACAAATTTATTATAACACGAATAGAAAAATAAGAGCAAGTTTTTTTAATAAAATTTACATTTTTTTACAAATGTTTAAAAAGAATATGAACTAATTAATTCATATTCCCAAAATTATTTTTTATACATTTTTTTTGATTTGATACAGAATCTAATAAATCATCGGCAACTTCATTTGCTTGGTCAACTAGATATTTTCTTACATTTTCAATAACATTTCTTTTTTTATCTATTAATTGTAACATACTTTCGGCTTCTATTTTAATAGAAAATTTATCTACTTTTAATTGTGAAGAATATATGTTAGGAATTGTTAAAACGCATTTATTATTCTTATCGATATACATTAATACGTGGTCTAAAGTAAATACTAACGATAAACCTTCACTAAAACTATCTACATTTAAATATGTACAAGGAATTACTTCATTTCCATTTTTATCTATATATCCCCATAGACCATTTTTATTTCGCACTGCTGCTAAGTCTTCATTAAAGTCTTTCATGCCTACATAATTATCAAATAATTTTACTTGACCATCTGGTGTTATATAACCTACTTTACCATTTTTTTTAACTACTGCCCTTTCATTGAAAAAACCTCTAGCATACTCAAATTGACAAGGTGAAATTTCTTTAAGATCCCAAGTATAATATCCCCATAAGTCTTTTTCGTTCTTAAGAATAATTATTTCGCTATGAGTTGTACAACTTATATATTTGAAACCTTTAATTTCACATACATCATTATATTTCTTATCTATAGTATATGTTCTATTATCATCTATTACTAATGCATATCCATTACAAAATGGAGATAATTTATAATGACCTTCAGATAAATTGCCAGATTTATTTATATGATATTCTTTAGTAGAATTTAAAATTCTAACAATAGCAATATCATTATAAAAATCATCAGCATATATACACATAAACGGAATTACCTCTTTACCAAATTTGTCTATATAACCAAATAAACCTTTTTTATTTTGTACTGCTGCTAATTCTTCAGTAAAATTTCTAGCATTTATATATTTACATGGAATTACTTCATTACCATTTTTATCTATATAACCCCATAAACCTTTTTCGTTTTGTACTGCTGCCAAGTCTTCACTAAAATCCTTAGCATTTATATATTTACATGGAATTACTTCATTACCATTTTTATCTATATAACCCCATAAACCTTTTTCATTTTGTACTGCCGCTAAGTCTTCAGTAAAACCTTTAACAATTTTATATTTAGTAACAACACTATCAATAAATTCCAATTTTTTCATACCACTATTCTCCCAACGAGTAGTTATTTTAACACATAACAAAAAAAATGTAAAGTTCAACAATTTTTTTAATATTTTACATTTACACTATTAAATTCAAATTTATATAAATAAAAAGTTATTATCCTTTATTTGATAAAAGAAAATAACCAACTACAACTAATATAACAACTACTAATATTCCAACAAATAATGACAATTCACTTTTTGATTTAGCTTCTTTTCTTTTTTTTATAGTTTTATTAGATGGACGACCTCTTTTTGCCATTTTATTACCTCCTACTTTCATGCATATTATAGCACACCAAACAAATTAGTACAATAAATAGTAAAAATATTTTTATTACTTAATGTATATGAAGTGTAAAGGCATAATTTAATAAAGACTAATTAATATTTTCAGTATGCATTGGAGTGTTTAAATATCCATCAAAATAATAACTAGGTACATTACCCTCTATTATTTTAATTATTAAAGGAATATTTGTTGTAACTTTTGTAGTAGATGATATGAAGGGCAATAAAATTTTTACATCAGCTTCGACTGATATATTTACTTTTATTAAGGCATTATTAATTCCATATGATTCTATATCTGTATTAAGTACACAAAATATATTTCCAATTAAATTAATTCTTACTGGTATTTTAGGCATAATATTATTTAATAATATATTATCGAATATAATACCACTTGGTAATTCATAAATTATTCCTTGCCTTAATTTATCTATATCATATGAATTAAAAGTATTGTTAGATAAATTAATTTTATCAATTTGACCTGTTTCTAAATATTTTAAATTTTTTTCTATAGATAAAGAAACATCCGATAAAAGTTTATTAACTTTACTTGAATTAATATCTATACTAGATATACTATCGTTAGAAGATTTAGTAGTTATAAATAAATCTTCCATAGTTATTTTATTTGATATCTCTTCTGTTACTGTACTACTTATTACATTAGAAATAACCTTTTTAGTTTCTATTTCAGAATAGCTTATTAAATGTGGAAGAGCCTTTTCACTTAAAATATTAATTATATAAATTACTGATATAAAAATTAGGATAAAAATAATGATTATAACATTAATTAATTTAAATCTTTTATTTCTTCTTTTTAAATGCATTTTACTTTTCATAGTAAATATTATGTATATTAAATAAATTTTAATCAATAATAATGATGGTGACAAAAATGATAAAAGAAATAATGAGTAAAAAAATTATATCTGGAGATATAGATTCTTCTTTTAAGGATATTTCTAAACTTATGAAAGAAAATAATATAGGATTTATTCCTATTAAGGATAAAGAGAATTTTATAGGTGTTATAACAGACCGTGACATATGTATAGCACTCCCAGAAATTGAAAATTTAAATACAAGTATAAAAGATTATATAACAAATAATATTATTTATATAGATGTTAGTGCAAGTTTTAAAGAAGCACTTGAACAAATGAAAAAAAATAAAATAAAGAGATTACTAGTAAAAGAAAACGACAAAATAGTGGGAGTTATATCTTTATCTGATATTATAAATAATTATGAAGACAAAGATATAATAGATACATGTAAAGCTATATTTTATATCCATGATAACGGGTCAGAAATTACTGCAGAAATAGATGAATTTTATTTATAGAAAAAATGACAAAATTTTGTCATTTTTTAATAAACTACACCAGGATAACTTACTACACTTGATTCAACAACACCTGTTTCTTTTGTCGTTGGGACATAATAATAATATAATACATGACCATTTACTCCATCTGGAATATCGTAATTTACTAAAACTGCAGAAAATACGTTTTTACCATCATATGTATTTGGACCAGATAATATATAATCAAATGAGTATTTATCACTATCCCATTCTAAATCAAAAGTAGTTAATAAATTATCACTTATATCAACTAAAGAAAGTTTATTATCTTTTATTATAACTATGAATTCATCATATAATTCAAGAATTTTATCATATGTTTTACTTGAAGTTTTTAATCTCAATTTTGAATCATAAACTCTATATGCAGTTTGTGTCGCTACAATTAAATTTCCATTACCTACTATCATTTTATTGAATTTTTCACCGTCAAATAAAAGCTTACCATTACTATTATATATAACAAAGTTTTTTCCCTTTGTATCATAACAAGTCATATAAACAATTTTATTTTGAGCATCCTCAATAAATGCATTTATGGTATTATCAATTTTATAACTTACATTTCCAGTTTTTAAATTTACAAATTCATATTTACCATTATTTTTAAATATTACATAATCATATTTATACATTAAACTAGGCTCATAATTTAAGTCATCAGTAACAAGAGTGCCTTTTATATTTTTTAATGTTTTTCCTGTAACAACATTATAAATATTTTTCTTTTTATTTTCGATATAATATATACCATATAATTTATTTTGATGTGAAAGTAAATCTGTAGCATATGCATAATTATCATATAGTTCAAATGGACCAAATTCTAATGTATCACTTTCATAATTGTATAAGTAATACTGTTCTTCATCCTCAATAAGAGCATATTTATCGTATGCTGTAACATAACTACAAGTCTCACTTTCACAGGTTACAGTACCCACTTCTTGTCCATCGGTACCTTTTTTATCAGAGTAAGTATAAAATTCATCATATATATATTTATATACGGTTATTTTACTTCCCTCTTTTTTTTCTTCTTTAAGTACCCCATAAGAATTTTTTACATCTATACCATCTATTGAACAAGAAGAAAGATATATACTTCCATCTTTATAAATAGTATGTATATTGCAAATTACATCATGTTTATCATATTTATTTAATTCACTAGCTTCCTGCCATGTAGGAACAGTGGTGTTAGAAGTTACATAATCCTTGATAGTTTGTTCTAAACTCTTTCCATAATCATTTAAAACTTTTTCATAATTAATTATATCTACACGTTGTTCATCGTTTGAATCTTTATTATCATTTTTTTTCAAAAGAAGTAAAACAACAACTATAATTATTATAGCTAAAATGATTCCTATTATAATATATATTTTTTTATTCTTTTTCTTATTAACATTTTCATATTTTGTTACTCTATTTAAATTTTCTTTAGAAGTATCTTCTAAATTATTTGTATTATTTGTATTATTTATATCATCTATATTATATAATTCTTTAGTATCATCTAAATTATTAGCCTCTTGCTCTTCAATAAGGTCTACTAACTCACTTACATCTTCCCTTGAAGATATTCTTCTTAAATCGTTTTTACATGAATCGCAAAATACTTCATCATCTAATATTTCTTTTCCACAATTCCTACATTTCATGTTCTACCTCCTTAGTACTTACTACAACAGTATTAGCAATTATATCATGAAGTCCCCTATTCTTTTTAACAAATAAACATGTAAAAATTATAGCTAATTGCGTAATATAATTTAAAATATATATTAACTCATTATAGATAAAATAACTGTTTTTTGAAAGAACGAGTAAATAAACCATACTTATTATATTGAAAAATACCCCATTTAATACTAAACATCTAACAAAATAATTAAATATAGTTAAGTTTTTACCATTATTAGATTCAACCTTTAATTTCATTATTTTTTTACCTAACGTTATACCACCAAAATAAAACTGAATAACTACAAAATAAAGTAAAATACAAAGAATATTTATAAAATTTGGAACAAATGATAATTTAGTTAATTTATAATCATAATCCATTATATTAGTAATGTAATCTGTATCTAGTTCTTGAATTTTTTGGTCATATTCTTCATTAGTAATATTTTCTTTTTCTTCTTCTATTTTATTTCTGGATTCCACATAATCATCATAGTATGTCGTATACTCATCATATGTATCTAAATATTTTTTATAATCTTTATTTATATATGAATTAGATGTTAAAAAAGTAGAAACTAAAGTGACAATAATTATATCTATTAAATAAGCAGAAAATCTTCTCAATATCATTCTCATATCCTTCACCTATCCTATATAGAATTATACCATAACATAGTATAAAAAAGATAGAAATTTTCTATCTTAATTTAATTTTTTTTATTTTTTAATACAATAGTTAAACTTGCTATACCAATTAAAGATATTACACCTAATAATAAATAACTAAGTATTCCATCGTATGTATT
>CANRDA010000043.1 GCA_947629285.1 uncultured Bacilli bacterium | reverse complement strand
TTGCAAGCTCTATGTGTCCCATACGTTCACGACGTACTTTAGAACGTGTTACTTCAACTCCACATCTATCACATACGATATCTTTATATCTTAATCTCTTATATTTTCCACAAGAACATTCAAAGTCCTTTGTAGGTCCAAATATCTTCTCGCAGAATAACCCATCTCTTTCAGGTTTTAAAGTACGATAGTTTATTGTCTCTGCTTTCTTTACTTCACCATATGACCAAGAACGAATTTTTTCAGGTGACGCGATACTAATTTTTAATCCTTCAAAATTATTAACATCCATCTTATTCACCCTCCTCTAATTCATCTAAATCTTCTAATTCATCTAAATCTTCTTCATCAAAATCTTCATCGTTTTCTTCGTCTTCTTCATACTCTTCTATTTCATCGTTGTATTCTTCATCTTCCATAACGTCTTCGTAATCTTCAAATGTTTCACTTACAGCGTCATTTTTATCATTAATTAGATTAGCATCCACTTTAGTTTCTCTAGGGTCAGTTATATTTTCATCTTTGTCTGCTTCTTCTAATTCTTTAAGTTCAACTAAGTTTCCTTTATCGTTTAAAACTGTTATATCAAGTCCTAAAGCTTGGAATTCTTTAATTAAAACTCTAAAGCTTTCTGGTATTCCAGATTTAGGAATTGGTGTGCCTTTTACTAATGCTTCATAAACTTTAACACGTCCAACAACATCATCTGATTTGATAGTCATCATCTCTTGAAGTACGTGAGCAGCACCATAAGCATAAAGTGCCCAAACTTCCATCTCTCCAAATCTTTGACCACCGAATTGTGCTTTACCACCTAGAGGTTGTTGAGTAACTAAAGAATATGGTCCAGTTGAACGAGCGTGTAATTTATCATCTACCATGTGGTGCAACTTTATCATATACATAACACCAACACTTATACGGTTGTCAAATGGCTCTCCAGTACGACCATCGTATAGTACTGTTTTACCATCTTCATCTATTCCAGCCTCTCTTAATGCGTCTATTATCTCTTCTCTAGTCGCTCCACTAAATACTGGAGTTGCAACGTGTATTCCAAGTTTTTTAGCAGCTGCACCTAAATGCATTTCAAGTATTTGTCCTATGTTCATACGGCTTGGAACTCCTAGTGGATTAAGTAATATATCAACTGGTGTACCATCAGCTAAATATGGCATATCCTCACTAGGTAATACAAGTGATATAACACCTTTGTTACCATGACGACCAGCCATTTTATCACCAACAGTAATCTTACGTTTTTGTGCGATATAAACACGAATTATCTTAGAAACTCCTGCTGGAAGTTCATCTGTATCTTCTTTAGTAAATATCTTTATGTCGTGAACGATACCTTCCCCTCCGTGTGGTACACGAAGTGATGTATCTCTAACCTCACGAGTCTTTTCACCAAATATAGCGTGTAATAACTTCTCTTCGCTAGTTAATTCAGCCATTCCTTTTGGAGTAACTTTACCAACTAATATATCATCATCGTGTACCTCAGTACCGGTACGAATAAGTCCATTTTCGTCTAAGTTTTTACGAGCTTCTTCACTTACATTTGGAATATCTCTTGTAAACTCTTCTGGTCCAAGTTTAGTATCTCTACACTCTATTTGATAATCTTGTATATGTATAGATGTATAAACATCATCTCTAACAAGTCTTTCATTTAATATAACTGCATCCTCGTAGTTATATCCATTAAAGTTCATGAACGCTACTGTAACGTTTTTACCTAAAGCCATCTCACCCTTATCAGTAGATGGTCCATCAGCAATAACTTGGTCTTTTTTTATCTTATCTCCAACTCTTACAATAGGTCTTTGATGATAACAAGTACCTGCATTACTTCTTTCAAAATCATTTAAGTAATATGTATCTGTTCCACCTTTAGTTTTAACTATTATCTTTTTAGAATCTACATAGTCTACTACACCATCTGCCTTAGAAATTACAACAGCCCCACTGTCTCTTGCACTTATAGCTTCGATTCCAGTTCCAACAATAGGTGCTTCTGTAGTAAGTAGTGGGATTGCTTGACGTTGCATGTTCGCACCCATCAAAGCACGTTTACCATCATCGTGCTCCAAGAAAGGAATTCCAGCAGTTGTAATAGATACAACTTGTTCACTTGAAACGTCTATATAATCTACATCTTTACTATTTATCATTACGTTTTCGCCACGGAAACGTACAGGAACTCTCTCATCTACGAAGTTATCGTTTTCATCTAATTTTACAGTTGCTTGTGATATGTGATAGTCTAATTCTTCATCAGCTGTCATATATCTTATTTCATCAGTTAAATGACCATTTTCTACTTTTCTATATGGAGTCATAATAAATCCATAATCGTTTACTCTTGCATAAGACGCAAGGGATGTTATAAGTCCAATGTTAGGTCCTTCAGGAGATTCGATTGGACATAAACGTCCATAGTGAGATGGATTTACGTCACGTACTTCCATACCAGCACGGTCTCTTGAAAGTCCACCAGGTCCTAAACTTGATAAACGACGTTTATTAGCAAGTTCTGCTACTGGATTTGTTTGGTCCATGAATTGTGATAACTGGCTACTTCCAAAGAATTCTTTGATTGCAGCAGTTAATGGTCTAATATTTATCAATGTTTTTGGAGTAACTTCTGCTAACTCTTGAGTACTCATTCTATCTCTTATTACTCTTTCAACACGAGATATACCTACTCTAAATTGATTTTGTAAAAGTTCTCCTACTTGTCTTACACGACGATTTGATAAATGGTCAATCTCATCATATGAACCAATTCCTTCGTGTAAATTCAAATAGTAAGAAACAGTTGCATATACATCTGATATAGTAAGTCTTTTTACATCGATAGTTTGGTCATTACCTATAATCTTAACTACTTTTTCAGGATTATTTTTAGAGTAAACCTTAACTATTTGTACTTTGTTATATGAATCTAACTCTTCATTTATTAATACTTCTTTAACTCCATAACCATTTTCCATTATAGGTTTTAACTCTTCTAATACTTCTTTAGTTACTAAAGTACCTTTTTCAAATATAAGTTTTCCATCTACTTTAATATCTTCTGCAAGTACTGTATCATAAAGTCTATCTATAACGTTTAATTTCTTATTGAATTTATAACGACCTACCTTAGCTAAATCATAACGAAAAGCATCAAAGAATCTAGTGATTAATTGATTTTTCGCACTATCTAGTGTTGAAGGCTCACCTGGTCTTAATTTAGAATGGATATCTATTAAAGATTCATCTGTATTTTTATTAGTATCCTTTTCTATTGTACGCATGATATAATCATCTTCACCGAATAAGTCGATTATATCAAGGTCACTAGATAAACCTAAAGCTCTAAGTAAAGTTGTTACTGGTACTTTACGAGTTCTATCTATACGACAGTAGATAACATCTCTTGCATCAGTCTCATACTCAAGCCATGTTCCACGAGTTGGTATTATTTGAGAAGTGATAATATGTTTACCATTTTTCTTATCTACTTCACGTGAATAATAACAACTTGGAGAACGCACTAATTGTGATACTATAACACGTTCTGCTCCGTTAATTATAAATGTACCACTATCAGTCATTATAGGCATATCACCTAAATAAATTTCTTGCTCTTTAACCTCTCCAGTCTCTTGGTTAAAAAGACGTGCTTCCACCTTTAAAGGTGCAGCATAAGTTGCATATCTATCTTTGCAACCTTTAATTGAGTATCTTGGCTCTTCAAAGGAATAATTACTAAATTCAAGTGTTAAATTTCCAGTAAAGCTTTCAACTGGAAAGATATCATCGAATACTTCTTTTATTCCCTCAGTCATAAACCAATCATATGACTTCTTTTGAATCTCTAATAAATTAGACAATTCTATTGCATTTTTAGTTTTTGCATAACTTCTTCTCTCACGGTAATCACCGAATTTTTTAACTGTATAAGCCACTTTTTCACCCCATAAACTATATTTTCTAGTATGCATATATTTTAGAGAATAATATATGCCGCCAATTTATAATTTTACATCATTTCAATCAATATGTCAACGTTTTTGACAATCAATTACAAAAAATCCTTTATTTTTTTCTAATATTTTTATTTCATAATATTCTTCTAAATCTTTAATCGCACTTTTAGCGCCTTGGTCTTTATTTATAACAAATATTAAATGTCCTTTATCTTTTAAATGATTACTCGCTCCAATTAATATCTCATATAATATTTTTTTCCCTACTCTAATCGGAGGATTAGTTATTATATAGTCATACATTTTATTTACGTTACTATATACATCACTTTCAAATATATTTACACTCACACCATTTATATTAGCATTCATTTTTGCAAGTGATAAAGCTCTTTCATTTATATCTATCATATCTACATTTGAATCAGTATTTGATTTAAGGTATATACCAATTGGACCATATCCACATCCAAAATCAAGAATATCACCACTAATACTATTTATATCTATACTTTCCAAAAGAGTTCTAGTACCAAAATCAAGTCCTCTTTTAGAAAATACATTGTTATCAGTTTTAAAAGTATATAACTTACCTTTAATCTCTGACTTTGTAGTAATTATATTACTTTCTACACTAGTTTCTTTATCAAAATAATAACTCATTTTATTCTCTTTCTACCTTTTTGTTTACATAGCTATATTTTCTTTTAGAATTTTCTACTCTACATCCATGTAGCTCTATTTCACCATTAGAAGTAATATTTTTCTCTTCACATTCTACACTAGTAGAAATTTTTACGTCTATACTATTTATATCAATAGCATTTTCATTAAGAAGACTTTTAGCATATTCAAGTTTTATAGCTTCTACATACTCTTCAATGCCTCTTCTATTAGCATCATCTACTGTATTTCCTATAATGCCAACAATAATTCTATAAATTATATAAGCAATAATCATAGCTGTTACCAAAACAAAAAATGCTTTTTTATTCATTTTTACACCTACTTTTTAAAACGACATAAGCCCGTACTAATATTTTAGTACAGGCTTAAAACATAATTTACATTATTTTAATTCAATAGTAGCGCCAGCTTCTTCAAATTTAGCTTTAAGTTCTTCAGCTTCAGCAGTTGGAACTTTTTCTTTAACAACTCCACCATTATCAGCAATAGCCTTAGAGTCTCCTAAACCTAATCCAGTAACCTCTTTAATTATTTTGATAACAGCTATTTTGTTAGCACCAGCACTAGCAAGTACTACGTCAACAGCACTTGGAGCATCATTAGCACCTGCCTCAGCTTGAGGAGCTGCTGCAACTGCAACTGCAGTTGGGTCAACACCAAATTCTTCTTTCATTAAATCTACTACTTCTTTAATTTCTAAAAGTGTCATTTCTTTTAGAGAATCAATAATTTCTTTTGCGCTTAATTTTGCCATAATATCTCTCCTTTCAATAATTTATTAATTTTCTAATTTTTCGCTATGTAAGCTTAAGCATATTGCAAAATCTTTTGGAATAGCAAGTAATCCACTTGCAAACATTGTAAGTAACCCTTCTCTTGATGGGATAGTAGCAAGTTTTTTTAGTTCATCAATTTCAGTAACCTTTCCATCAACTATTCCAACCTTTATAACTAAATTTTCATGAGTTTTTGAAAACTCTGAAACAGCTTTAATTGGTTCGATGATGTCTTTACCAAAAGCTACAACTTTTGGTCCATTTAATTCACTTTCTATATCTATATTTAGGTTTTTAAGTGCTCTAGCTACTAAAGTGTTTTTATAGACTTTTAACTGTGAATTAGATTCTTTTAACTTTCTTCTAAGTTCCATTGTCTCAGAAACAGTTAAACCTGTATTGTCAAGGAAAATAAATGAACTAGATTCCTTAACGTTATTAGTAATTTCATCTATAATATTTTGCTTTTTTTCTAATATTTTGGGATTTGCCATACTACACCTCCTAATCTTTAGATACCATATAAAAAGTCCTACATAGTTCGTAGGACAAAAAGACTCCTAAGTCCTCGGCAGGATTATTAAGATTTCTCCCCTACTGTCTACGGTACTATCTCCAATTGAATTAATTATAACATAACTTTTTTTATTTGTAAATACTAATTTTCAAAACTTGTTGTATCAATCTTTATTCCAGGACCCATAGTACTAGATATAGATATATTTAATATATACTTACCTTTTACTGTACTAGGCTTAGTTTTATTAATTAATGATACAAAAGAATTAATATTTTCTACTAACTTAGCTTCATCAAATGAAACTTTACCAACTATAACTGCAACGTTTCCAAAAGAATCTGTTCTATATTCAACACGACCCTTTTTAACATCCTCAACTGCTTTAGCAACATCCATTGTAACAGTTCCAGTTTTTGGATTTGGCATTAAACCACGAGGTCCTAAAACACGTCCAATTTTACCTAGTGCAGGCATCATGTCTGGAGTAGCTATCATAGTATCGAAATCAAACCAATTTTCATTAGCTATTTTATCAATCATATCAGCATCTCCAACATAATCAGCCCCAGCTTCTTTTGCTTCATTTGCTTTAGCACCACGAGCAATTACTAAAACCTTTTTAGTTTTTCCAATACCATTTGGAAGAACAGTCGCACCTCTTAATTGTTGGTCAGCCTTTTTAGTGTCTAAGTTAAGTCTTAATACTAGTTCAACTGATTCATCAAATTTAGCAACTTTGCTTTCTTTTAGTAATTTAACCGCTTCAGCAAGTTCATAAGATTTACCTTTTTCTATTTTGCTTAAAGCTTCTAAATATTTTTTCCCTCTTTTCATATTAACCTCCTATTTTGTCTTAATATTTAAAATGAAAATTAGAAATTTGAAAGTTTGAAAAGCGGAAATCAATATCAAATTCAATCTTACATTTAAATTAATATAATTATATTAATTTTCTTCTACTTTAACACCCATGTTTTTTGCAGTACCTGCAACACTCTTCATGGCTTCTTCAACTGTATAACAGTTTAAATCTGGTAATTTAATCTCAGCAATTTGTCTAAGTTGTGCTTGAGACATAGTCCCAACACTTTCCTTAGAGCCTTTACTAGACCCTTTTTTAATACCACATATTTTCTTTATTAAGAATGCTGTTGGTGGAGTTTTAATTACAAAGTCAAATGTTCTATCTTCATAAACAGTAATAACTACTGGTAATATATCTCCCATTTTATCTTTAGTTGCATCATTATATTTTGTACAGAATTCTTGTAAATTAATCCCTGCTGGTCCAAGAACAGTTCCTACTGGAGGAGCTGGTGTTGCTTTACCTGCTGGAATTTGTAATTTAATTTCTTTAACTACTTGTGCCACGAAAAACACCTCCTATAAATTTTAGCTTTTCGCTGTGGTTCAAATGCTCCGCTTTTTAGGTTTCCCTAATCATTAGCTCCCACAAAATCTATATTAAATCAATATAGCCATTTAATAATAACATATTTTATTTTGTTTGTAAAGTATTTTTTATGCTTTTTCTATTTCAGTAAATGCTACTTCTACAATAGTCTCTTGTCCAAATAAATCAAGAGCAATTTCTATTTTTTGATTAGCCATGTCTACTTTTTTAACTTTACCAAACATATTAGCAAATGCTCCGCTTATTACTTTAACAGAGTCTCCTTCGTTAATTTCATTTATAACATCTATTCTACTCATTCCCATATTTCCAAGTATTTTATCAACTTCTTGCTTAGTTAAAGGAAATGGTTTAGCACCTTTACCACTAGAACCTATAAAGCCTGTTACACCTGGTGTGTTACGAACTACAAACCAAGCTTCATCTGTCATAACCATTTCTACTAATATATATCCAGGAAACATTTTAGAATCTTTTTCTACTTCTTTTCCATTTTTAGTTACAATTTCTTTTTGAGATGGGACAACTACACGAAATATATAATCCTCCATACCCATAGAACTTGCACGCATTTCTAGTTTTTCTTTTACCTTATTCTCATGACCTGAATAAGTGTTTACTACATACCATTCTTTTTCCATTAACTGAACACCTTCTCCACTAATGCTAATATTCCATCTATGCAAGAGAAAAATACCATAAAGAAACATATTACTAATATTGTTGCAGTTGAAAATGTAATCATTTCTTTTTTCTTTGGCCATCTAACTTTTTTCATTTCTTTTTTTACATTTGCAAAAAATCTAGCTATTCTTTTCATATAACACCTACTTTTAATATTATGATTTTTCTAAAATAAAAACACTATTTCGTGCCTACAAATAAATATTAACATAAAATATTATTTAAGTCAACAGATTCGCATGTTTTTATATAATTTTTTTTAAATATACAAAAAAGGAATTTTTTAATCTTCCTTTAGTTTTTCAATTTCTTTTTGACTTAATCCCGTTACTTCTGATATAAAACTTATGTCCATATTTTTCTTTAGTAGATTTTTTACTGTAGA
>CANRDA010000042.1 GCA_947629285.1 uncultured Bacilli bacterium | reverse complement strand
TACATTCTCATTTATTTCTTTATTCATAAGGGATATATTTACTGCTCTTATATATTCACTTGTACTTATTTCTAATGATTTTATTTTAGACTCTCCTATTATATTTAATATTATAGGGGTTGCTATTAATGCTATTATTGCTAGTATTACTATTACTGCTAGTAACTCTATTAAAGTAAATCCTTTATTTTTCATATAATTATACACCTCTTATTTTAATTATACCATATAAATTAGAAAAATAAATTAGAAATTTCTAATTTATTATTTGTTTTATTAATATATTAAAATAATTGTAAAGAGGTGAGATAGTGAAATTTGTTCCTAAAAAAACTAAAGAAAAAAATCCTTCTACCTATAAAACTTTATATCTTAAAGAAAGTTTGGTGAAAGAAATAGAAAAAATTGCCAAAGAAAACGATACATCTTTTAATAATGTTATAGTTAGTATGATTGAAACTTGCTTAAAAATGAAATAATATTAAACTCTTTTTTTGAGTTTTTTATTTTTCATCCATATAAATAATATCATCAAAGAATATCTTACTGTTATCTACATAAATAACTTTATTTATATAATCTACTTTTTTTACTATACCTTTAGTTTTAATATAATCCATATCATTAAAATGTTCTAAAATTACATAGTCCCCTTTCTTTAAAGTCTTTACTTTATCATTTAATTCACTAAATATATCTTCTGATAACTCTTTTTTATCTTCCTTAATTTTCTCAACTTTTTTTAATGCCTCTTTAAAGCCTTTTAAAGCATCAAAAGGCATAAACTCTTTTGCTCTATTCTGCACTGTGACCACCTATTAATTTATTCCTTTCTTTTTGTGTTGCTTCTTCTTTTAAACTCGTCGCACGTAAAATGGAATTTTTACCAAACTTATTTTTTATTTTTACAATAGTATTTTCTAATATAGAATCACTATCATCACTACTTTCAAACAAACTTATTTGTTCATACTTTTTGATGTGTATATTATTTAGAGAAACACCTATTCTTCTAATATAGAAATCTTGATTTATTCTATAATCATACTCATTTAATACTTTATTTAATATCTTAGTATAACTATTAGTTTCACTTTCTAATTTAATAGACATTTTTAAAGGCTTTAATAAATCTTTAGAATAACCTATATATACACTTATGTGCTGTGTTTCTAAACCTTTCTCTACTAATTCTAGTACTATGGTATCTATCATTTCTATAAGTACTGTTCTAGCACTCTTATAATCATAATCTTTATATAATATTTGACCGTTAGAAATAGAATTTGATTTAGGTTTATATTCCTTTATATCTTTTATAGTACATTCTTCTTTTCCTAAAGAATGGTCTATTAAGTATCTTGCATTAACTCCAAACTCTTTATAAAGTATTTTTTCATCCGTATGAGCAATATCATACATATCTTTTATATGAAGTTTAGATAATCTATTTAAAGTACCATAACCTATACTCCAGAAATCAGTTAAAGGTGTGTGATGGGACAATGTTTTTATATACATATCTTCATCTAAATACCCTATATTATTCTTACTATGTTTAGCCATTATATCAAGAGCAACTTTTGCTAAATAAAGATTGGTTCCTATTCCTGCTGTTGCAGTTATTTTAGTTTGTTTATATATATCATTTATTATTGTTTTAGCTAGTTCTACCACTGTCATATTATATAAATTTAAATAATTAGTTACATCTAAAAACATCTCATCAATTGAGTAAGGGTGGATATCCTCACTGGATACATATTTTAAGTATATTGAATATATTTTAGCAGAATACTCTATATATTTTTTCATTCTAGGTTTAGCAACTATTGGATGAATACTTTTAGGTATCTCCCAAATCCTACAACGATTCTTTATTCCACGTTCTTTCATTTTAGGTGATATTGCAAGACAGATTGCTCCTTTTTGTGTTGGGTTTGCAACTACTAAATCTACTTTAAAAGGGTCAAGATTTCGTTCTACACATTCTACTGATGCATAAAAAGATTTTAAATCTATACATAAATAAGTCCTGTTCATTTAAATCACCATTTATATTATATAGCGAATATATGTATGTGTAAATAGTATAATATAAAATGGAAAAAATTACATAAAAACAGTATAAGTTATATACTATGTTATTTAATAAATATAATAATGACTAGTTGACAATGATTTTTAATTTTGTTATATTAGTCATGTAAAAGTGATTTAATTCACTTGGGGTTCGTGGTATCGCGGACGATAAGGACTGTAATTCAGTTCTTATTTTTTATTTTCAATTTGAAATACTTCTATACCAGTGAAAATAAATTTTTATTTTGAAAAAACAACTTTATATGTCGGGTCTGTTTAATTTTTTACTGTTATTATAGTAAGTCTTAAATCATTAGGACTATTTTACGTAATAAACAAAAACAAACTGACAAATGCCAGTTTTATTTTTTATGCTTTTTAATTAAGAATTTATCACATGCTGCAATAACTGCAGGAAGTAATATAAGTATTAATAAGGCAGAACAAAGTGTTCCTTCTGATAATGTCATACATATCTTAGATGCAACCGCACTAGAGAATTTACCTACTATGAATGTAACAATTATAAGTACAAGTGCGCTTGTAAGTATCGTATGAATTGAATTGTTATAGGCATTTATAATAGATGTTTTAATATCATTTTTTTCTCTTGCTTCAATATAGTATGAAGTATAAAGTATTGCGTAATCAATAGTCGCACCCATTAAAATACTTTGAACTATTAATATTGATATAAAGTATACTGAACCCATAAATGATAATATACCCATAGTTAAGAATACCGCACACTCTATTAATAATACAAGTATTATTGGTATTAAAATAGATTTAAACGTTACAACTACTACGACAAATATAAATATCATAGTAAGTATTGTAATGAAGTTAAGTTCTGAGTTAAAGGTATTGCTCATCTCATAAGCAACTAAAGAATCTCCAACTACATAAAACTTACTAGTCTCACTACTTAAATCATCTTTAATATTCTTTATAAACTCAAATGTCTCTTTAGATTCAGGTAGTAAATTAGTATTAATAACTACACGTGAGTATTTATCCCCTATTAAAAGTTCTTTAGCATCTTTAATACTATCCTTAGAATTAAGTATATCCTCTTTCATACTATCATCTATGTAGTTTTCAAACCTTTTATCATTTAATATTTCTTCATTTAAATATCTTGAAAACTCTTCTATTGTGAGTGTCCAATCTTTATTATATTCATTTTTACTACCATAATATATGTATACTAAATCTATTAAATCATTATCTAAATTATTAGATAGTTTTGAAAGTATATTATATACTTCATCTTTAGTATATTTTTTATTATTAATTGAATCATTTATAATTGTATTTACAGTTTGTAATCTATTTAGTGATTCTTCATCAAAGTTATTTTTATATTGTGGATTTTTTGATACATCATTTACTAAGAAATCTATAAAGTCTTTATAAGATATATCAAGTGATTTATTTTGTAAATCATAAAGTGAATATATGAGTGATAAAGAATTACTATCTATATTTAACACCTTTGATAATTCTTTATATGTATATGTATTACTATTTAATACACTTTCCATAATCGTTTTAAGCAAAGTTAATTCGTTAAGAGTATTACTATCTAAGTTACCTTTTAAAATTTCATCATCTTTATTAGATAGTATAAAGTCTATAAACTCTAATGGAGTTATTTTAAGACTACTTGATAGATATACACTATAAATATTTTTAGCCATGTCTATATCTATACCTAGATTTGTACTAATTTCTTCATATGTATATTTAGTATCACTATTTGTACTATTCATAATAAAGTATGCTTTCTTTAGTTTTGGTTCTAACTCTGGTGAGCTTGATGTTATAAAACTTAAATATAGCGGACTATTTAATATAGTTTCAACAAAATTAATTGGAGTTATAGGTTTTTGTGTGATTAAAGATAAATATGATTCATATTCTTGTATTTCAAAGAATTCTGCTATCTCACTTACTGTCATCTCTTTATTTATAGTATCTTTATCACTTAATTTAAGAAGTAACTCTAAATCACCTTTTTCCTCATCACTTACCTCATATCCAGTATCTAATGTGTTATTGGCTATTAAAGCAAATTCACCTAGTGTAAGAGCATCTTCTATATTACCTTTACTTAAGTAATATGTAAATAAACTTTTTACAAGGCTTTCATCTATTCCAAATAGATTAGAGATTTCTTTTGAATCCATCTTTTTATTTATAGTGTCACTATCTATAAATTTAGATATTTTATTTAAATCGTTTTTCATTTCATTTGTAACACTGCTCTTATATTTACTACTTAAAACATAACTATTCATAAAAGCAACAAATTCTTTTATAGTCATTTTTTTATCAGTATTTTTAGAGTTATAATATACCATTAAATCTTTTACGACATCTTCTTTAATGCTTAGTATATCTGATAACTCTTTTATAGTTCTTTTTTCATTTACTTTATTAGTATCAGTAAAATTACTTAAAATGTCTATATCACTTTTCATGTTACTATCTATATCTTTACTCATTTTATCGTTTTTGTAAATATCACTTTTAATAAACTTTAAAAGTTCGTTTAGGTTTATCTTGTTATTTTCTAATTTGTTGTTGTAGTGATAATAAACTATTCTTAATAAGTAATCTTCAACACTTGTATCATACCCTAAATCGTTAAGTTTATCATTTAACTTATCATAAGTAAGTGGCATATTAATGGTATTACCGTAACAAAGGACTTCATCTACATTACCGTTTTCTTCTAATTTTTTACAGTAATTTGAAATAGTCTCTTCATCTTTGTTTTCATATATAATGCCCATTTGATTATTTAGAGTAAATACATCTTCTATCTCATCTGTACCAGATGATGTATATACTATTTGTAAATTACCTTTTAAAAAGTAACTTGTTATAAATATAACTATAAATAGTATTAAAGCAAGATATCTAAGTTTATAAGAAATTTTCCCTACTTTATTAAGTTTTATTATAGGGCTTTTCTTCTTAAATTTAAATATTAGTTTATCACACATAAGTATTAGACAAGGTAGTACTGTAAATATACTAACTAAACTCAAGAATACTCCTTTAGCAAGTACAAATCCTAAATCTCTACCTATTGTAAAACTCATAAATACTAAGGCTATTAGACCTACTACTGTAGTAATTGAACTACTTGATATCGCTTTAAAGGAGTGGTACAAAGCATCCTTCATAGCAGGTATTTTATCTTGTGCAGCTCTTTCTTGTCTATATCTATTCATAAGCATTATAGAATAGTCCATAGAAAGTGCCATCTGAAGTATCGCTGAAATAGAGTTAGTAATATTAGATACACTTGAAAATATTATATTAGTCCCACTATTTAGAGCAACTGCAATTAAGATTGCTATTAAAAATAGAAATGGTTCTATATATGACTCACACATTATAACTAGTATTACTAAAGCGCTTGCAACAGCAAGAACTATTATATAAAAAGGTAATACTGATTTATTATAATCAGAAACATCTCCTGATGTATCAACCAATTTTGAAGAAAAATACTCAGATACACTATCATATACTACACTTGCCTCTTTAGAATCATCTTTAACATTTAATGTGAGTATAAAAAGGGTATAATCACCTTTAGTTTTAGTCTCTACTTTACTTATATTTTTTATATTTTCTAAATACTTTATTGAATCATCCACATTCTTAATATCTTTAACCATGACATTTAAAGTACTTAGATTTGTATCAAACTCACTATCCATTATATCCATACCAATTCTAGTTTCAGAAGAACTTGGTAAATATTTAGATATATCATAATTTACATTAACTTTACTAGATATTAACAGAGATGATACTGTAAATATTAAAAATAATATAAGTATTAAATATCTTTTATTAACTATAAAATCAGTTATTTTTTTCATAAAACCACCTTCATACTATAATATTTAATATCAAAATATAAATTACTATATTTGCAAGAGAATATTATACTACAAATTTGTTTAAATGAAACAAAAAAACGAAATAAATCGTTTTTTATACCTATTCAATCTAAATTATTCTTAGTAATATTATTTATTAAGAAAGAGTGTAAATACTACATCCCCACTACCTAATATTTCTTTTAATTCTTCTTTAGTTTTATCTTTAACTTTTCCAAGTCGTGTGAAAGTCCAAGTATTAGTATCATAATATAGAGTTATTTGATTGCCTTGATAAAGAATTAAGTCACCGGGTGTGGTTGTAATAGTTATATCGTTTGTTGGAAGAGTAAATCCTAAACTTCCAACTTTTTCAAAATTACCATAATCTTCTGCATTTATAACTAAATCTTTTTCTTTTAACTTTTCTACTAATGCCCTACTAGATGAATTATCTTCTAGTTTTACTATCAGTTCTTCGTTATTTACGCTTATCTTTATTTCATCAACTACCATATTTTCTCCTTCACTATTCTCATTATTGTTATTTTTGTTATTAACATCTAAAACAAATATTATTAGTATTATAATTATTAATACTAAAGGAATAATTATTTTTTTTCTCATCTATATATACTCCTAACAATAAAATTATATCAAATATTAAAAGAATATTATAGATTAAATTGTAAACTTAAATTAAAATTTTGAATATAATATCCATGAAAAGGAAAGGAGAATATTTTTGAAAAAAATGATAATCACACTAACAGCTATAATCATAATTATTTTAGTAGCTGTAGGAGTGTTATATGGAAAAGGGAAAGATGATGAAAAAGAAAATTTAACAAATATAACAGTTGCCGAGGTCGCTCATAGCATTTTTTATGCCCCTATGTACGTTGCACATTCACTTGGATACTTTGAAAAAGAAGGACTTGACGTTGATATAGTTTTAACAAGTGGAGCCGATGCAGTTGCAGCAGCTGTTATTAGTGGAGATGCAGAAATAGGCTTTTGTGGTAGTGAGCAATCAATATACATTTATAAAGGTGGCGCGACAGATTATTTAATTAATTTTGCAGGTCTCACTAAAAGGGATGGGAGCTTTATAATTGGTCGTGAAGATAAGGAATTTGATATAAACGACTTAAAAGGGTCACATATAATTGCTGGACGTGAAGGTGGTATGCCTGCAATGACACTTGCATATACTCTTCACGAAAATGGTATTTCACTTGAAGATTTAAACTTTGATACATCTATTGCTTTTGCATCTATGACGGGTGCGTTTATAGGAGGTACTAGTGATTATGTAACTGCATTTGAACCAACTGGATTACAACTTGAAAAACAAGGCAATGGTTTTGTAGTAGCTTCACTAGGTCAAATAGGTGGTGAGGTGCCATATACAACTTACATGACTAAGAAAAGTTATTTAGAAAAAAATTCTAAAGTTGTAGAAGGATTTACTATTGCTATACAAAAAGGAATAGATTACACTTTAAATCATTCTGACGAGGAGATAGCAAGTATAATTCAAGATTACTTCCCTGACACATCTTTAAATGATTTAATAGAAGTTATAAAAAGATATAGAGATAATGATTCATGGTATAAAACAACTTATATAACAGAAGATGGATTTAAAAGAGTTGAAGATATAATGATTTATTCAAACGAATTAGATGAATATGTATCTTACGAAGATTTAGTTGATAATAAATATTCCGTTAAAGAGAAATAATAACATGTCTTATAGTAATTTATATTAAAAGATATTAGAGGGTTCTAATATCTTTTGCTTTATTTATCTTTTTCGTTTTTGCTTTTTAAACGTTTATATTGTTTATTTAAAATTTTAATATCGCTATAACTAAAATATTCATCAATAGTATCAATATCAACAGGTATTTGATATATATTATCAAAACAAACTAATTTTAATGAAGAAGATTGATTTACTATGTCTAAGTCGTCTACAAACTCTAAAAACAATTTATATTTTTTCATCTCTCTTAAATATTTATTATTTAAATTAAATTTATATATACCTATTATTAAAAAGCATAATATCAAAAAAGCTGGGATTAATTCACTATTACCTCTAAATGCTTGAAGAGCAACCGCACAAAGTGCTGAACCAACTAAATAAATGTTTTTAGTTAGTTTAAGCTTATCAATATCAATTTTTTTCTGTCTTTCAATTGCTTGCTCCAACATATCTTTCTTTATTTTTTTTAAATCTTCTTCATCTACATTTCTAAATTCACTATTACCATCTAAATATTTAATTTCACATGATGAATCATCAGTTATTATTTTACCGATAGTTTTTGATAAATCGGCATCTTCATAATTAAATGTCATTATTTTCTCCCCCTTAAGATGCAATTATTATAATGCTTTTTTTTAATATTGTCAATTAGTTTCTCCTATATCACAGGATAAAGACACGAAAAAAATTAATAAAAAGTATTGACAACGTTGTTTTATAAGGGTTTAATATAGCAAATTTA
>CANRDA010000041.1 GCA_947629285.1 uncultured Bacilli bacterium | reverse complement strand
ATAATTATAGTATTTTTGATTTCTTTGAGATATATAAGGATTATAAATTACATCCCTCAAAAACTACAACATAGCGTATTTTTAAAAAAAGTTTCAAGAAAAAAAAGGAAATTGAAAAGTTTTGTGGAATGATATATATAGGGGTGATATATATCATTTTTAATTAATTAAATAATTTTTATAAAAGAGAAGAAAGGAGAAATATGATAGAAAATGAGACAAAAAGATTTATACCTTTAAAATTTGATTTGATGTTTAAGAAAGTATTTGCAAATGAAGAAGATTTAATACCTATTAGAAAACTTTTAAAAGAAGTACTTGGAATAGTACCTAAGAGTGTAAAGATATTAAATAGTGAATTAATAGGTAGACCTTATAAAGATAAAAAAGTAGAGGTAGATTTAATAGTAGAGTTAGATGATGGGACAAAAGTAAATATAGAAATAAATACATATGAAAATAAGAGTATAATAAATAGGAATGTATACTATATATGTAGAAACATAAGTAAAGATTTGAGTAAGTCAAATGAGTATGATGAGATAAATAGACATATACAGATAAACTTAGATTATAGTGTGATGCATAAAAACCCAATAATGAAATATAGATTATACGATAAAGAAGCAGAAGAAGAATTGACAGATATGATGGAGATAATAAAAATATATATTCCATATTTTAAAGATAGGTGTTATAATGAAGATGTAGACGAACTGGATAGTCAAACTAAGTTTTTAGGGCTACTTGGAGTAGAGAGTAGTGAAGAGGCTAAGAAGTTGTGTAATGGAGATGAAGATATGGAAGATATATATGATAATATGAAGAAGTATAATGATGAGATGGATGTAATGGGAGCATATGATTGGGAATTTCATCAAAATGAGTTAAAAAGACAAGAAATAAAAGATGCTACAGAAGCTGCTATCAAAGAAGGTCATGAGCAAGGAATTGAATCTACAGCAAAAAATCTACTAAAAGAAAACATAGATATAAGCATTATTTCAAAGGTAACTGGTATGACAATCGAAGAAATTAACAAGTTAAAGGAAAGCTAAAATTTCCTTTTTAATTTACGTTATTATTAGTATAATAAGAAATTGTTAAAATATGAGTGCAAATTCATAAAAAATATGCTATAATGTTCTGGATGTGTATGGCGAGGATTAATTTAAAAGCAAACATTATATCTGATGATGGAGTTTTAAACATAAACACGTCAGGTATAAGAAGTAAAAATAAGATAATTTATAAAGAAAATAACGTTACTGTAACTATTTTAATATTTAATAATAGAATAGAAATGAATAGATGTTGTAATGAATATGAAATATACTTGATTTTTGATAAGAATAAGGATACAATATCAACGTATAGTTTATTTGGAAATTCTAAAAAATTTAACCTTGAAACTAGTACACATAAACTAAAGATAACTAAAAATTTAATAGAAATAGTTTATAACCTTGAAGGAAACAAGTTTGAATATAAGCTGGAAGTGGAGGATTTATGATACTAGATAGATTAAGTGAGATATTAAGTGATGTTGCAAAAAAGTGTGGTTATAATGAAACATTAAAAGTTATAAAATCTAATAGACCTGACTTGTGTGATTATCAGTCAGATGAAGTGTTTAAACTAACTAAGATTTATCATAAATCACCTAGTATTATAGGTAATGAGATAGTAACTGAGTTAAATAAACTTCCTAACTTTGAAGATTACTTTAAAAATATTGAATTCTGTGCGCCTGGATTTATAAATATTATTGTAAGTGATAAGTTTATAAATGATACATTAAAATTAATGGCAACTAAACCTAAGTTTGGGCTTCAAACTCCAAATAAAATTGAGACTTTTGTAATAGATTATGGAGGACCAAATATTGCAAAACCACTTCACGTTGGACATATGAGACCTGCAATAGTAGGTGAGTCTATTAAAAGAATAATAGACTATATGGGACATAAAACTATATCCGATGTACATTTAGGAGATATTGGACTTCCAATAGGCGAAGTAATATATAAAATACTTGAAGATAAAAAGAGTATTGATGAAATAACTTTAGATTACTTAAATAAAGTATATCCTATGATGAGTGCTTTAGTAAAAGAAAATGAAGATATAAAAAATGAGTGTGCATCAATTATTAAAGATGTACAAGAGAAAAAAAATTACTTAGACTACTGGAAAGTAATATGTGATGTATCTAGTAAAGATATAAAAAGATTATATAAATATTTAGATGTATCTTTTGATTACTGGCTATCTGAAAGTGATGCATACGAATATATTCCAAAAGTAAAAGAATATTTAGAAAAAAAGAACTTACTTGTAGAAAGCAATGGAGCAAAAGTAGTATTTGTAAATGAACCTGGTGATAAAATAGAGTATCCACCATTGATATTTGAGAAGAGTAATGGAGCATACCTATATGAAAGCTCTGATTTAGGAACTATTTGGCAGAGAATGGAAGATTTTAATCCTGATTATATACTATATGTAACTGACCAAAGACAAGCAATGCACTTTGAACAAGTATTTAGAGTGTGCAAAAAAAGTGGTATGACTAAAGATACCAAGCTTATTCACCTTCCACATGGCACTATAAATGGACTTGATGGTAAACCTTATAAAACAAGAAGTGGAGAGACTCCAAAACTTGATGATTTATTTAGTGATGTCAAAGATATATTCATATCTAAAAAGGAATCTAATAAAGATATGAGTGAAGAAGACATCAAAAAAATAGTAAATTCTATATTAAAATTTGCAGATTTACAAAACAGTCGTGATAAAGATTACATATTTGATATAAACAAATTTAGTGATACGCAAGGTAAAACAGGACCATACATTTTATATACTTATCTTAGAATGAATAAAATTATTTCAAAATATGAAATAAATATAAATAATTTAAGTAATAAAATATATAATAATTATGATAGAGATTTAAGAATGGGTATACTAGATTTTGAAAGTTATATAAATTTATCATTTAAAGAGTTTAAGCCTAACTATATAGCAGATTATATATACAACTTATGTGTACTTATGAATTCATTTTATCAAAACAATCATATTGCTAATTTAACTGATTTAGAAAAATTAAACGATTGGGTATCTATAATTAAACTTTGTAATGACATAATTAAAGATATGTTAAATTTACTTATAATAGATATACCTAAAGAAATGTAACTAGGAGGATTATTATGAAATTAAAAGATATGAAAAAAGAAGAATTAGAGGTTTTATCTTATACAGATTTAACAGAAATGATATTAAGAGAAAATAAAAAGGCTATGAATACGCCTTCAATATTCAAGAAAATTTGTGAATTACTTGGACTAAGTGATGAAGAATACCAAAGCAAAATAGGGGATTATTATACATCACTTACAACAGATAAAAGGTTTATATTATTAGATACTGCAGAGTGGGATTTAAAAGAAAAACACAAAGTAGAAATAGTAATGGATGACGATGAGGATGAAGATGAAGAATCTTATGAAGAAATAGATGAAGAAGAATCTCAAGATAAAGAAGAAAATGATGAAGAAAGCATAGAAGTTACAGATGATGAAGTAGATTTAGATGATTCTGATGAGCTAGAAGATTTATCAATAGTAGATGATGATGAACTAGAAGAAGAAATGTAATCTTCTTTTTTTTCAATCTTCATTATTATATAAATTACTGCTACTAGAAAAATACTAATAAATATAGTATAATTGTATTGATAGACAGGTGATAAGTATGTTTTATTTGTTTTTATTGTGTTGTTTACCGTTAATATATGGAATAGTATTACTTATTGTTTGTTCATTAGGAAATAAAAAAAGAAAAATAAAATTGGTCAAACATGATAGTTCGAAATATGCGATTTTAATTCCTGCCCGTTATGAGTCTCAAGTTATAGAAAAACTTTTAAATAGTATCAAAATACAAAATCAAGATATGAGTAATGTTTATGTAATAGTTGAGGATAAAAAAGATGAAACATGTAATATAACAAAAAAATATAAAGCTAATTTATATGTAAGAAAAAAACCTATAAGAAGCAGAAAAGGTTATGCTCTTGATGAATGTATAAAAAATATATTAAAGAAAAAGCATTACGATTTATATTTTATAATAGATGCAGATAATGTATTAGATAGTAATTTTATAAGCAATATGATTAAAAGTTGGGAATCAGGTTATGATGTGGCAACTGGTTATAGAAATATTTTAAATCCTGTAAATGTTGTTAGCTGTTGTTCTGGGATTTTATTTTGCTTATTAAATTCTTTAGTAAATAAAAGAAAAGTAAAAAGAAAAGAAACTATATTTCTTAGTGGGACAGGTTTTTATATAAGCGGTGAAATAATAGAAAAACTAAATGGTTTTCCTTTTAATACTTTGACGGAGGATTATGAACTTTCACTTTATTAGCAGCTCATAATATCTCATGCACATATAATGAAAATGCTATTTTTTATGATGAACAACCTACAAGTATGAAAGTATCTATAAAACAAAGAACAAGATGGGTAAAAGGTTTTTTTGAAGCAAGAAAGAAAAGATTAAAGGATGTTAAGGATGATATATTTATTAGTTCTGGTGTAACCCATATAATCTTCATAATAATAGGTTTATTTATGCTATTTATATTTTCAATTATAAGTATTTTTACTAAGAATTATGAATATGTATTTTTTGCACTCGGACCATTTGTATTATATTTAGTTTTGTTTATTGTAACATTAATAATTTTAATCAAAGAGAAGGAGCATATTAATTTAGATAAAAGTCAAAAAATAAAAATTTTATTTTTTAATCCTATATTTTTATTTACTTTTTTGATTTGTTTTGTAAAAAGTATAAGTACTAAAAATGTTATTTGGGATAGAATAGGTCATAAAGGTATTTAATAAAATGCATAAAAAGTATTGACAAACATAATATTAAATGTTATATTATTTAAGGTTTTAATTAGATTTGCCATGTGCAAATCTTTAATTAGGATATATTTGAGACACCTGGAAGTGTGTAAAGAAAGGAGATATATATGCCAACAATTAATCAATTAGTTAGAAAGAACAGAACTAAGAAGACTAGAAAGAGTAAATCACCAGTTTTAAATATTGGATATAACAGCAAAGATAAAGTTCAAACTTCTAAAAACTCTCCACAAAAACGTGGTGTGTGCACTCGTGTTGGAACAATGACACCTAAAAAGCCAAACTCTGCTTTGAGAAAATATGCTCGTGTTAGACTTTCAAATAATATGGAGGTTACAGCATATATCCCAGGAGAGGGACATAATTTGCAGGAGCACAGTGTTGTTTTAATACGTGGTGGACGTGTTAAAGACTTAATCGGTGTTCGTTATCACATTGTTCGTGGAACACTTGATACAGCTGGTATCGAAAAACGTCGTCAAGGACGTAGTAAATATGGTACTAAAAAACCAAAAACTAAATAAAGGAGGAAATTAAATGCGTAAAAGACGTGCAGTTAAAAGAGACGTTTTAGCAGATCCTATATATAATTCAAAATTAGTTACTAAAATCATAAATACAATTATGAAAGACGGTAAAAAGGGAATAGCTCAAACAATCTTTTACGATGCTATGGAAATAGTTAAAGAAAAAACTAATAGTGAACCAATGGACGTTTTAAATAAGGCTTTAGAGAATATTAGCCCTCAACTTGAAGTTAAATCACGCCGTGTAGGTGGAGCAAACTATCAAGTACCAGTAGAGGTTAAATCAGACCGTAAACAAGCTTTAGGAATTCGTTGGTTAATAAATTATGCAAGATTACGTGGAGGACACTCTATGGCAGATAACCTTGCAAATGAAATAATTGATGCATCTAATGGAACTGGTGCAGCAGTTAAAAAACGTGAAGAAACTCACAGAATGGCAGAAGCTAATAAAGCATTTGCTCATTATAGATGGTAGAAAGGATAAATTATGGCTCGTGAATATAGTTTAGAAAATACACGTAATATAGGAATAATGGCACATATCGATGCAGGAAAGACAACATTTACTGAGCGTGTTTTATTCCACACAGGTAAAATCCATAAAATAGGTGAAACACACGATGGTGAATCACAGATGGACTGGATGGAACAAGAACAAGAGCGTGGTATTACAATAACTTCAGCTGCAACTACTGCATACTGGAATAAACATAGATTAAATATCATAGATACTCCAGGCCATGTAGACTTTACAGTTGAAGTATCAAGGTCACTCCGTGTGTTAGATGGTGCAATCGCACTACTTGATGCACAAGCAGGAGTTGAACCTCAAACTGAAACAGTTTGGAGACAAGCAACTGAGTTTAAAGTTCCAAGAATGATTTTCTGTAATAAAATGGACAAAATGGGTGCAAGTTTTGAATATAGTTTAAAAACTATAGATAGTAGACTTGGAGTTAATGCAAAACCTATACAGTGGCCAATAGGAGCAGAAAATGAGTTTGATGGAATTATAGATTTAGTTACAAAAACTGCATATCATTATGACCATGAACAACACGAAGAACCAACTATTATAGATATACCTGATGATTTAAAAGACATAGTAGAAGAAAAACGTAATGATTTAATTGAAGCAGTTGCTGAGTTCGATGATGAACTTATGGAAAAATATTTAGAAGGAGAAGAAGTTAGTGTAGAACTTATCAAACGTGCGATAAGAAAAGGTACACTAGAAGTTAAATTCTTCCCAGTTCTATGTGGTACTGCACTAGGTAATACAGGTGTTAAACTTGCACTTGATGCAGTAATAGATTACTTACCAAGCCCAATAGATGTTGAATCTATTAAGGGAGTAGATTTAGATGGTAATGAGATAGAAAGACATCCAAAAGATACTGAACCATTCTCTGCACTTGCATTTAAAATAATGACAGACCCATTTGTTGGAAGATTATCTTTCTTCCGTGTTTATTCAGGACATTTAACAAGTGGTTCATATGTACTTAATGCAACAAAGAATGTAAAAGAAAGAATAGGACGTATACTTTTAATGCATGCTAATAACCGTACTGAAATTAGTGAAGTATGGACTGGAGACATCGCTGCAGCAGTAGGACTTAAAAATACTACTACAGGAGATACTTTATGTGATGAAAAGAAACCTTGTATTCTTGAATCAATGGTATTCCCAGAACCTGTTATAGAGTTAGCGGTTGAACCAAAATCAAAAGCTGACCAAGATAAGATGGCAACAGCACTTCAAAAATTAGCAGAGGAAGACCCAACATTTAGAGCATCAACAAATCATGAAACAGGTCAAACAATTATAGCTGGTATGGGTGAGTTACACCTAGATATAATAGTTGACCGTATGAAAAGAGAATTTAATGTAGAAGCAAATATAGGTCAACCTCAAGTTGCTTACCGTGAAACAATTACTCAAGCGGGTGAATGTGAAGGTAAATATATTAAACAATCTGGTGGACGTGGACAATATGGACATGTTAAGATTAAATTTGAACCAAATCCTGGTAAAGGATATGAGTTTGTGGATGCAATCGTTGGTGGTGTAGTTCCAAGAGAATATATACCAGTAACTGATAAGGGACTTCAAGAAGCATTAAATAGTGGTGTTCTTGCTGGCTTCCCAATGATAGATGTAAAAGCTACATTATACGATGGTTCATACCACGAAGTAGACTCATCAGAAATGGCATTTAAAGTTGCTGCAAGTCTAGCTTTAAAAGAAGCAAAAACTAAATGTAAGGCAGTACTTTTAGAGCCAATCATGAAAGTACAAGTAGTTGTACCAGATGAATACCTAGGAAACGTTATGGGAGATATTACTGCTCGTCGTGGACGTCCTATGGGTCAAGAGTCACGTGGAAATGCCATTGCAATAGATGCTATGGTACCACTTTCAGAAATGTTTGGATATGCAACTAGCCTAAGAAGTAATACACAAGGTAGAGGTAATTTCTCTATGGAATTTGACCACTATGAAGAAGTTCCAAGAAATATTGCTGATGAAGTAATCAAGAAAAATGGAAATTAATAAAAACTTATTAAAAATACTTGATATTTTAAGTAAAATGCTATAAAATTATAATGTGATAAATAAAGGAGGAGAAATTTATGGCAAAAGAAAAATATGATCGTTCAAAACCACATGTTAACATTGGTACTATTGGACACGTAGACCACGGTAAAACAACTTTAACAGCTGCAATTACTAGTGTTCTATCAAAAAAAGGATTAGCTAAAGCTGAAGGATATGCAGATATCGATAAAGCACCTGAAGAAAGAGAACGTGGTATTACTATTAATACTGCACATGTTGAGTATGAAACTGAAAAAAGACATTATGCTCATGTAGACTGTCCAGGACATGCTGACTATGTTAAAAACATGATTACTGGTGCTGCTCAAATGGATGGAGCAATCTTAGTTATTGCTGCAACAGATGGACCTATGGCTCAAACTCGTGAACACATCTTATTATCACGTCAAGTTGGAGTACCTCGTATGGTTGTATTCTT
>CANRDA010000040.1 GCA_947629285.1 uncultured Bacilli bacterium | reverse complement strand
TAATCACTTATTTTAGTAGAAGAAACACTACTACCAATATTATTAGATAAATACTTTATTATATTTTCAAGTAATGCAGTATCCTTTATGATGTTTCTATCTATTATATCTTTTTTTATAATCGAATTATATATATCGTTTAAATATGACAATACTAAGTCATTATTATCTTTTATGAGTGTTATTGCTGGAAGACCACCATATTTTAAGTATTCATTAAACTTACTTTCTATATTTTCTTTATCATAATTATTAAATTCTAAATATTCTTTAAAAGATAATGGATATACTTTTATTTCTATATATCTTCCAGAAAGTAAAGTCGATAATTCAGAGGATAGTAAATAGGCATTTGAACCTGTAATATAAATATCTATATCAAAATCCACTTTAAACGAATTTATCGCCTTTTCCCACATATCCACATTTTGTACTTCATCTAATAACAAGTATATTTTTTTATTCTTTATTTTTTCTTTAACATATGAATATAAATCTTTATAATTTTTTATATCATCATACTTAGCAGATTCAAAATTCATATAAACTATTCTTTCTTCTTTTATACCACTGTTTAATAAATATTCTTTAAACATCATAAGTAAAGTCGATTTGCCACTTCTTCTAACACCAGTTATTACTTTTATAAACTCAGTATCTTTTGCAGCAATCATTTTATTTAAATATTCTTTTCTGATTATCATTTTCATCGCCAACATAATAATATCATAAAAAATCCTGTTTACAAAGTTTTGATGATTGATTTGCAAAAATGTGCTTTTACGACATTTTTTGCAAATTCAAATTAAATATTATAAAATTACACACTAAAAAGAGCAAGGTCTTTACCTCACTCTACTTAACACTAGAAATTCGAGAACCAATAAATTTTGTCATTTTTTTATTAATTTTCTTTTATAATTCTAATATTACTAACACTTATTATTTAGGAAGAGTTTTTTAGTAGTTAATCCTAAACCTAAAATTCCTATAATTCCTAATATAATATAAGTAAAAATATTATCAACTGTATTTGGATTTGAAACTTCTTCTTTGAGTGCGGCAACAGCATCTTTTAATTCTTTCAAAGAAGCATCAATTTTTGATTGCCCAGCAGTTTCATCATTAACAATTTCTTCAGCACTAGCTATTGCCTTTTTTAATGCTTCTACTGTATCATTAGAATATTTAGATTCATTTTCTAATTTAGATTTAGCTTCTTTAATAGCAGCATTAAGTTCTGTTTTATCTCCCGGAGTTTCATAAGATGAAACATTATTAAGATTGATAACTTGATTTTCAGAATCTTTTACACCCTCAAATGTTTTAATAGTATCAGCTACATCAAGAACATTTTTATCTTCACCTGCAGTAAGAATAACATCACCTTCTAGTTTAATACTTTTTAAACTTTCAGTTGTATTATCTCCATAAGCTTGAATAGAATTACCATTTTCACTTGCTATACTAGAATCCTCTATTGATATATTAATATCGCCTGCATACACAGAATTAGAATCTATTTGGATAGCAGCACCTGTAGAAGTAAATCCAGAACCACTTGAAACTCCATCAGAAGATTTACCAGTTGCTGTTACAGTAGCTCCATTTATGTTTAAATCACCAGATTTAATAACTATACCTGAAGCACCACTAACACTAGAACCTGGCATCAAGTTAATTGTAGAATCACCAGCTTGATAAATTCCTGCATCAAAATTACTTTTTACATTACCGTAAATATTGATTTTAGGGTTTCCTGTTTTAACTAAACCATGAACAGCAATAGCAGAAGTATCAACTGATGAAACCTCTGGCTTAATATCATTAATTATATCACCATAAATATCAACTACGATTCCAGTATTAACTCCATTATTACTTATAACTAATGGTGAATCTCCACTCAAAGTAACGCCTTTTTCGATAGTAAGATGTGTATTTCCACTTCCAAAAACATAGAAACTACCATTTCCTAAACCGTTCTCAGAAATAATCTTACCACCGTTTCCTTTAATAGTAAGATCACCATTTTCTAAACTAAAAGTAGAACCTGTTTTTCTAGTAATAGTATATTTACCTAAATCAATAATTATTTCTTTACCTGCAGCATCAATTTCCTGATAACTATTTAGTATAATATCACTACCTAGTGTGATAGTACCACCATTTTCTTCAGCACTATCGATGCATTCAGCAAGTACACTAAATTCAGTTACATTATTACACTTTTCATCTAAATCTGCAGCATAAACACTAGGCAATATTGCCATTCCAGCAACAAAAGCAGCGGCTGTAGCAGTTATAATAGATTTTTTCATTTTGCACCTCCTTTTCTTTTTGAAAATGCTAAATGTTTTGTATATTTCCGCATTTTTGTTAGCATTATCACTATCTTCATTCTACCAAATTATAATAAAAATTACAATCTTTTTTTTCATTTACAAAATTATAAATGTAAAGTATTTTTTTTCCCTCTAATATTTTTTGTACTATGATTTATTTTCTATATTATTCATTTATAAATTTTTTACTAAACTAAAATGATAGAAAAAAGTAGTTGCCTACTTTAATTTCTTTATTTTTTGCTTTGCTATTAACTTGGAAATATTAAATTCTTGAAATCCATTAATATCTAAATCTACACCTTTAAGATAATTATATAGTTTTTCTTTAATTTCTTTATCCTCTACTTTATTATACAATTTAATTAATATTGGTATATTATCGGCTCTACCATTTTCTAAATATTCAATATCTATATCATTTTTTACATTATATCTATTTATATTTCTAACTGCAATTATCTCGTCTATATTTACAAAATTTATAAAAGTATATATAACTATTACAATTATAAAATATGATTTAGTTATATTAAAATTTTTCTTAATTATATAGATTATTGTTGGAATTAGTAGTAATGTTTCCGTAAACAGTATTACATATACAAGCAATCTTAAAAATGTATAACCAAATTCACTTTCATACAAATTCATTCTAAAGAATGATGATATTATTATTATAAAAGTAAGTAATACCATTAATAAACTCATACTTTTTATATATTTATTTTTTGTTGAATCATTTTCTTCAAATTTTTTTGAAATCAAGATTAAAACTATATTTATAATCGAAATAATCATAAGTTGGAGGAATCCTTGTCTTGCATATTCAGCATAATTTATATTACTACTTACTGAGTGAAAAAGGAGCGATTTTATTTGAATGAAATCAAATATTATATATACTACATTAAACGCAGTAAGAATGACTTTGATAGTGAGATTGTCATTTTTTACTTTTAATTCTTTTTCCTTTGATTTTTCTTTTGGATAAGTAAATAGTATATAATTGAGTACTACAGATAAATATAAGAAAAATATTAATATTATTATTATTCTATATGACAATTTTTTAAAGTTTTTAAACGTTAACAATTTCATTATATATTTTATATTAATTATTTTTGATATCATACTTTCAAATATCATATCTGCAGAAGTCAAAAGTAATAAAATAATAATCAAAAATGGTATTAATATTAAAATTGATTTTATAACTTTTTTTGATGTTGATGAAATTGTTAATTTTTTTGATAATAATTCAAATATTATATTCATGACTCTATTAATATAAGAAAATGGCTTAATAAGTATACCAAAAATATTTTGAAGAATTGTTTTAAATTTATTAGTTGGCCTAATACACATTATAAACATTAACATAGTTAAAAATGGTATTAAAATTGAATTTAATATTTTAAAAAATGTTTGATTGTAAATACAATATGACACTGACAACATTAATATTGGTATTATTAATAGCAATCCGTTTTTATTTATTATTTTTTCGTTAGATTTAAGTACGTAGATTATAAATATAATAAATGGTAACATAAATAAAATTACTGATATTCCTAAACTTTTGTTAAAAAACAAAATTGAATTCCATATTGCTAACAAAATAATCCATTTAAATAATTTATTCATACTTTTCCTCTCTTTCGTAATCTAATATATCTCCTGGTTTACAATCTAATATTTCACATATTTTATTTAATGTTGAAAATCTTATAGCTTTACCTTTATTAGTTTTTAATATAGATAGGTTTGCTTGCGTTATTCCTAGTTTTTCTGCTAATTCTTGTGATGAAATTTTTCTTTTTGCCATCATAACATCTAAATTAACTATTATTGACATAAGACCTCCTATATTGTTAAATCATTTAATTCTTTATAACTGATTGCTTCTTTAAAAAGAGATTTCATAATGTATAAAGCAACACCTACTCCAAAGAAAAGAATACCAATAAAAGCTATACAATATCTTAATTCATTACTATAGTAATCATACACAAAAATCAATAAAAATAAAGCTATAAATACTAGTAATGAAATAATAAAACAAATTATCTGACTATTATTAAATCTTTTTATAGTATCATTTGAAAATGGTTTATTATTTTTTAATGAATCAAACAATTTAATAAATTGATATATTAAAGCTAAAAAGCATATACCACATGGATATATCATTACAATAAATAAATCAAATTTTAATTTCAAAAAATTAACTATTTGAAATAATAATAGTAAATTTGTTATTAAAACAACCATACATATTTCAAGAAAAACTTTTAATATATTTCCTATTCCAAATTTACCATCTAATTTCATTAAAACATCTCCTCAAGAAGAATATATCATATTTTTTATTAAAAAGCAATATTTTTTTATTGTTTTTCGATATTTTAAAATTTAAAAAAAAGAACTTAATTTTATTAAGTCTATTTTTCTATTTTAAATACTACCTGATATAGATTTGCTAAATCATATTCTTCAAGGTCAATTTTAAATCCATATTGTTCTATTTTATTTGAACATTCTCTGATTGCAGCTATTACTTCTTTAAAATCTATTTTAGGTACTTGTGATACTTCATTTTGTGGCATCACAGGGTCATATTGTTTAGAATAATCTGTAACAATTATTGGTTCTGGCATTTTAAATTCAGGTACTGCTTGTTGTACAGGTTCTTGAGTTTGTACCTCAGGTTGTTGCTCACCAAAACTAAATAAATTTTCTGATTGTTGAATCATTTGTGCATTATCAGCTGAAGATTCCATGATTGGTGCGGTCTCAGGTACAGGTGGTATAGGACTTATTGTTGGAACATCAACTGGTTGTGGCGTTTGTGTAACACTTGAACTTGTTGGTGTAGCACTATCAACTGATACTACATTACCATTTGCATCAAAATGTATTCCACCAATTTGAGACATTTCTGGTTGTTGTGGAGTACTTGGAGTTGGTGCGGCTGGCATAGAAAAATTATTTGATGGCTCTTGTGCAGGATTAGGAATTGACACTGAAGCTACATCGCTTACAGGTTGAGTTAGTTCTGAACCTGAAAATGGTGCAGTCACTTGACTTATCGTTCCAAAACTATCTTGCATAGGTGTAAATCCCATTGAAGGCATTTCTGGCTGTGGTGGAACACTTGGAACCTCAGAAATTGATGGTGCAGTGCTTACTCCTTGTTGCCCAGAAGGCATATTTGACATAAAATCTTGTGTCGCTGGATTTACAGTAGGTTGTGGAGTAGTATTTGAAAATATATCAAAACTTGGAACAGGAGTTGGCTGCTCTATATTAGAACTAACTGGTTGTGGTGTTGGAGCTGGAGCTCCAAATATGTCAAAACTAGGTTGTGGATTTTGTGGAATATTTGGCATTCCATACATATTATTATTCATATCTATTTCCCCTTTTTCTATTATCTTTTTTGAATCAACTAATTCATTATCACTATTTTTTAATTTATCTATTTCTTCATCTGTTCTTCTAACGGTTAATCTTTCTGTAATTATTCTATTTAACATTTGATTCTGCTGTTCACTTGATGAAAGTTTCAAAAGTGACCTTGCATGTCGCTCTGAAATTTTATTTTCAAGCAATGCCTCCTGAACCTCATCTGTTAAATTTAAAAGTCTTATTTTATTTGCTACCGACGGTTGACTTTTTCCTAACTTAGAAGCTAAGTTTTCTTGAGTTATATAACCCATATCAAGAATTTTTTTATAAGAAAGTGCTTCTTCTATAGGTGTTAAATTCTTCCTTTGAATGTTTTCAATTAAAGCAATTTCCGCACTATCTTTATCATTTAAGTTTCTAACTATTACTGGAACGGTTTCTTTTCCTGCAAGAACGCTTGCTTTATATCTACGCTCTCCAGCAATTATTTCGTATTTATCACCGATAGGTCTAACTACTAGCGGTTGGATAACTCCATGTTCCTTAATTGAATCTGATAGTTCGAGGATTTCTTCTTCATCAAATTGTATTCTAGGTTGAAATCTATTTGGCAAGATTTCATTTATATCTACATCTATTACCTTAGACAAATTGTCATACATGAAATACCTCCTTTTTTATTCTCTAATAATATTCTACAACATTTTGGGAAATAATGCAATAATTTTGGGAAATATTTTGGGAAATACATATAAATAAAAAGAAAAGTTTTTATAAAGGTCTTTTCTTAATATCATTATATGCTCTGGGAAATAATTTAGAAGTAGATTTTTCTTTTTTTATTTTTATTAAACATCTATTGCTTTCTTCAATAGGCAGTTTAAATTTTAAAATATTTCCCAATTTTTACTAGATTTATTCCAAGTTCTAGCAAAATATTAGTTTGAGCAACTGCTCTTGCAGTAACTACATCATATTTTTCTTTATTAATTTTTGCATAATCTTCAATTCTAGTATGAATAGCAGTTATATCTTTTAAATCTAATTCATTTATAACTATGTTTAAGAAGTTTATTCTTTTATTAAGTGAATCTATTAAAGTAATTTTTAAATTTGGATAAAATATTTTAAGTACTATTCCTGGAAAGCCTGCCCCACTACCTAAATCACATAAACTATCTATACTATTTAAATCTATTACTTTTACTAAAGTTAATGAATCGTAGAAATGTTTTAAATACACATCTTCCTTTTGCGTAATCCCTGTTAGATTCATAACTTTATTGTATTCTATTAATAGTTCGTAGTATCTTTCTAACTTTTGTAATTTTTCATCAGTTACTTCTATACCTAATTTTTCTACTTCTATAATAAATTTACTTTGATTCATAAAAATATTCCTTCTTTATATATACCATAATTAAAGATATATCGGCTGGGTTAACCCCACTAATTCTAAGTGCTTGTCCAATTGAAGTAGGTCTAATTTCTTTTAATTTCTGTTTTGCTTCACTAGCAAGATTATGTATTTTATCATAGTTTATATCTTCTGGTATTTTTTTATTATCTAAATCTACCATTTTTTTAGCTTCATCAAGTGCTTTTTTTATGTATCCTTCGTATTTGATATTTATCTCTACTTGTTCTAATATATCGCTAGAATATTCTTTATCTAAAAATGTACTTATTCCATTTAGAGTTACTTCCTGTCTTTTAATTAATTCATATAAAGTTATTCCAGTTTTAATCTCAGGCATACCTAAACTTAATAATTTATCGTTTGTCTCACGTTTTGGAGTTAATTTTGTGTTTTTTAGATAATCAGTTAAGTGGTTAATATCGTCTTTCTTTTTTAAAAATTTGTTATATCTATCTTCACTAATTAATCCCACTTCATGTCCATACTCAGTTAATCTCATATCAGCATTGTCATGTCTTAAAAGTAATCTATATTCTGCACGTGATGTGAGTAATCTATATGGATCTATTACTCCTTTTGTAACTAAATCATCTATTAATACTCCTATATATGCTTCATTTCTTTTAAGTATTAAAGGCTGTTTACCATCTAGTTTAAGTGATGCATTTATTCCAGCGATTAAACCTTGACAAGCAGCTTCTTCATATCCACTTGTTCCATTTATTTGTCCTGCTGTATATAAGTTTTCTATGACTTTTGTTTCTAGGGACTGCTTTAACTGTTTTGCATCTATAGCATCGTATTCTATTGCATATGCATATTTATTTATTATTGCGTGTTCAAGACCTGGCAAAGAGTGTACCATATCCTCTTGAATATCACGTGGCATACTTGTTGAAAAACCTTGTAAGTATATATCATCATAGTATATACTTTCAGGTTCTAAGAATAATTGATGACGTTCTTTATCCGCAAATCTAACTACTTTATCTTCTATAGATGGACAGTATCTTGGACCTACTCCTTTTATATCAGAAAGTCCTCCATACATACTTGACTTATTTAAATTATCTCTAATTATTTTATGTGTTTCTTCTGTTGTATATATCAAGTGACATGGAATTTGTTTATCTTTATCGTAGTAAATCTCGTTATCAAAACTAAATGTATAGTATTTATCATCGCCTAGCTCTACTTTAGTTTTAGAAAAATCTATTGAACTTTTTTCTATTCTTTGTGGAGTACCAGTCTTAAGTCTTTTTATATTAAAACCATATTCCTTTAATTTATCGCTTAAATGATTGCTTGGTCTCTCACCGTGAGGTCCTTGTCTAGTTCTAGTATCTCCAACAAGTATATCTGCTTTTAAATAAGTACCTGTTGTAAGTATTACTATTTTACTAAAAATCTCTTTACCATCTTCTAATCTTATTCCTTTTACTTTATTATCTTCTACTATTAAATCTTCAACCAACTCTTCTTTTATTTCATCATTAGGTGTATTATTTAATG